>CBDVBU010000181.1:0-7304 GCA_965372295.1 uncultured Phycisphaerae bacterium | reverse complement strand
CGGCGGTTTCTGCGTACATTGCGTGCAGGTTCAGCCGATGTTTGCCCGGTATCAGGCTCAGTGCTTTGTCAATGTCGGCACGCAATTCATCGGCCGTTCGTGCCTTGCCGGGATATGCGCCGGTGGCCATGATGCCGCCCCCGCTTAATCCTTCGCTGCTCTCAAAGCCCCCGACGTCGTCACCTTGCCAGCAGTGCAGCGAAATGGCTATTTTGCTCAGCCGTTCCATTGCCTCATCGCTGTTGACACCAAGCTCGGCGTAACGCTGCCGTGCTGCCTCATACGCTCGTTCTATTGTTTTCAAATCGTTCATGTCGAAATCTTCCTATGAATCTTCGTATATTTCCAGGAGTTTCTGCTCGGCGTTCCTTGTCCACAGCCCATCACATAGGAGCTTGGCAACCTCCGGCATCTTCTCATCCATCTCTTCAAGCCGGACCAGTCCCATATTGCGGCAGGCTGGATAGACGATAATCTTGCCGGCAATCGTGCGGTTCTCGACCGCTCGGATTCCATCGGTTGCGCCTTCAAGCCCGCTGATCGCGGCAACGCTGAGGTTGGTATCGAGCCGGCCGGATTCGACTTTGGAAAGCATGAGCTTCATATCATCCAAAGTAGAGCCGCTTGTCCCGATGAAGTACAATTGCTTTTCGATGTAAGAATCTAGGTCAATTTCCCCGGTAACTGATGCCGGTATGCCGGCGAAGATGTTTATCAGGCCCCGCTCGGCGGAACCGTGCACCGCGGCGGCGACCAAAGCGGGGATTGGCGCCATCAAAGCCGTGTAATCGAACGCTCCGGGCGTTTCTTCCTTTGTCGGATTACATGTCTTGTACTGAACCCCATTTTTCTCGGCCAGAGGGGCGGCTATTTTTGTCAACGCGGCCAATCTTCCGTCGTCCACGTCGCTGCCAAAAACACTGACACCTTCTACGCCCTGGCAGATGTTGCGGATAACGTGCATCATTCCCATCGGGCCACCGGCGCCGATGACGTTGATTTTGTCGCCGGGGCGAATTTCGTCGGTATCGGGAATGACTTTCATAGAATCAGCCGGATTTAAACCGGTAGTGCCGATTATCCGGATGCCGCCGTAGTGAACTCTGCCGACCATGGTGACAACGTCTCTGCCGAATTTGCCGCTGCAGAGGACAATATTCAGAAGACCTTTCAAGGCGACTTTTGCAAATAATGTTTCAACGACCTCCGGCACGGAGCCGAAATAAATCACATCATCGTAGCTAGCGTCGGCCAGTTCCGCTAAATTTACAGCTTTCTTAATCGGGATGGATAATTCCGCCGGTGCCGGAGATTTCGAGATCCAGGTGATTTGAGCCGGCTTACCGTAGCGGCTGAACAAATCTCCAAGAGCGTTTTCGGGCACTTCCACATCAGCGACGACGAGCATGTGCCCGTTGGCTTTCAAGCTCGTTCGCTCCGTTGATGCGTAGGCGTCCTCGACGCATGCCCAAGGCTCCACGAGCGCCACCGCCGAGCCGGATAGTTCTTCGCTGACGGGTAGAAGCATGGAATCGCCTTCCGGAGAAGTGATTACCCTTTTATCCATCAGCACGTATTCGGCAAGTGCCCCTTCGAAATTGTATCCGAGCGCGCCGTTGGAAGTTGCCGTGCGCACCCAGCGATAATCCGTCTGCACGAGAAAACGCTGGCCAGGCTCGAAATCTTTGACTTCGGGGCCGACCGCTTCGATTCTAACTACGGCCTCATGGCCGGGAACGGTTGCTGCTTCGCCTGGAACGTAGCTGGGTATCTCTTTGAGAATATCCAGGTCAACGCCGGAGACCACCTCGCTTTTGCGAACATGTGATGAAAATTGCTTGAGCAGCTTCAGATCGGAAAAGCAAAGCCCAACCGCCTCGACCCGACAGAGAATCTGATGCCTGTCCGGACGTGGGACCTCCTTGGATTTGTTTAAGATAAGCTCATCCGGGCCAACTAGCTGCACCGCATACTGTGTCTGGGGTAAATCTATCATAATAGTACTTTTCCATTGTCATTGCGAGTGCAACGAAGCAATCTAAGATTGCAACGAATGAGATTGCCACGGTCTGCTTTGTACGTGTTTAGATATAGTATAGCATTATCGACCATCCCCAAAGCCTGCGGCTTTGAGGCTGCCACCCGTTTTCCATTAATTCTATTGGGTGGCAGCCTCATCCCGATTGTCGTTTATCGGGATGGGGATGGCTCTTCCCTGTATAAACACATATCCTGCTCTGCAGGTCACACAATGACAGGTATAATCAATTTTTAATCTTAGCCAATATTTCTTTGGGAGTCACGTCTTCACTCAAGCCGCCAAGGCCGTCTTCATGCTCCGGCTGAAGCGAGCTTCCGAGTTCCTCGAAAAACTTATTCTTGCCGGCGACGTTTTCGAAACTTCTCTTGGCCCACCGGCTGGTATATCCCAAGCCGCATTTCCTTTGAAGCACCGAATGGGCGTACACTATGTGCGCACCTTTCAGGAACACGGGCGCCAGAGGCTCAAGCTCCTTGCTGGCGAAGTCGTCGACAAATTTCTGTCCGGGGCTGTTCATCTCCGTGCCCTCCACGACGGGCAGATGCAGCTTCTCGGACAATTCCACCACGTGGTAGAGGTTCTCCAATTTTACACTGCTGGCTCCCGGCGTGTAATTGCGGTCCGGAATGACATTGATCGCCGCTGCTCCGGTGCTCATCGCCACCTCAAGTAATTCCTCGATTGCTTTCTCGCCGTCGCTTGTTCCATCCAGCCATGTGTGCACGGGGATACCGCCGGCTGCGAGTATGAAGCTGTTTGTATCGGCCATTTGCGGAAACGAGCCTTTGCCGGGCTTTACGTATCCAACCCCGCCGCGTTTCATCGTTTTAGCTCGAATCGCATTGAGTAAATCTCTGCTCTCGGGAAGCTGCGAGGTTGTGATCTCCAAACCTAATTTCTCAGACCAGAAATCGGCCAGATTTTCAGGCCGGTCATAGATTTCCAGAGCCTTGCGGGCATAGGCCGAGCACATGTGACGCTCAGTCGCATTGCCCGATGGCGTCAGCGTAAGGATGTCACGCTCATAGTCAAGCTCGACCGGACGAAGATGCTTGTTCACCCTTCCCATCAGGTTTCTGTTTCTCCGCTGGGCGGTTTCCCGGAGTTCCGCGAGAAAGTTTTTCTGCTGCTCCGGGACATTAGCAGATGGAAATCCCACACCCATGTGATACGAAATACCAGGCTCGCCAGGAGAGTTGATTACCCTGTCTTCGAATTCCGGAACAAATACTCGCGTCTCAAGCCCTGCGCAGCCTTTCAGACCAAGAAGCTTACAGGCATTCAGAAACTCATCGAGGGCATCCAGAACGTCGAAATCGACTACACCCGCAACGGCCAATCCGGCCTTGCGCGCCAGCCATGCGAATTTGCTTGGCGAATAGCCGTATGTATTGTAGGAAAAAAATGTGTGACAGTGCTGATTAACAGCCGTGCCGGCTTCGGGTAAATTGATTTGCCCGGCTTCGACTTTTTCACATAGGGACAAAAGAGCGTTTTTTCTCTGGTCCGGATCGAAACTATCCAGTTCGTGTTCGAGTTTTTCAATCAAAGCTTATATCCTTTTTCGCTTTTTGCTTTTCTCATACTGTTCCTGCCAGAGCGAAATATCATGCGGCTCGTATTCTTTTAGCTCGAATGAATTGCGTACGATTTGGCGGGCATCGGCAAGCGTTTTTATCTGTCCGGTCGCTATGGCCTGCATGAGGATATTGCCGCTGGCAGTGGCCTCGATGGGGCCGGTGATGACTTTCTTGCCGAGGGCGTTGGCCGTAAACTGACAGAGCAGTTCATTCTGAATGCCGCCGCCGACGATATGCAAAACTTCGATCTTGTGTCCGGCGACATCTTCGACCGCCTCCATTATGGAGCGGTACTTCAGGGCAAGATTTTCCAGGATTGTCCTTATCATTTGCCCCTTGTCGTCGATCGGTTTTTGGCGTGTCTCTTTTAGGTAGTCATTAATTCTTTTAGGCATATCGCCCGGGGCGAGGAATCCGCTGTTATCGACATCAATATGGCGGGCGAAAGGTTTGGCTTTTTCGGCCATGGCCGCCAGTTCGGCATAAGACAGGTCGGTTCCTTCACGCTGCCATTGCCTTTTGCATTCCTGTGTGAGCCAGAGTCCCATGATATTCTTCAAAAGTCGAATCGTATTTTCAACTCCCCCTTCGTTTGTGAACTCATACTTGAAGGTTTTATCGTTGATTATAGCCTGCGGTACTTCGAGACCCATTAGCGACCATGTTCCTGATGAGAGATATGCCCAGTTGGCATCCCCGTCAGCGGGCACAGCGGCGACGGCGGAGGCCGTGTCGTGCGAGCCGATAGCGATTACGGGAATGGGGCCGCAGCGAAGTTCCGTTCCAATATTGGCGGTCAACTGGCTCACAACGGTCCCCGGACTGATGATTTTCGGCATGATTTCAATCGGCAGGGACAGACCGTCCAGAACTTCTTTCGACCATTTACCGGTTCTCATATCCATAAATTGCGAGGTGCTCGCCAGGCTGTATTCGGCGAAAATCTTGCCGCAGAGAAAGTAGCTGAACAAATCCGCGATGAAAATAAGGTGCGTAGCTTTGGCCATTGCAATCGAATTTTTAAGGCGCATCGCGAGCAGTTGATAGAGACTGTTAAACTGCAAAAACTGCAAGCCGGTGCTTTCATAAATTTCGCGTTTGCCGACGAGTTTGAATGCTTTCTTCGTTATTCCATTGGTTTGGCTGTCGCGATAGTGATAAGGATTTTCAATTAGCTCACCATCGGCGTCGAGCAAGCCGAAATCGACGCCCCAGCTATCTATGCCGATGCCCCAGACCTGTGCGCCTGATGCTTTTACCGCTTTTCCTATACCTGTTTTAATCTCGGATAACAGCTTTTTGAAATCCCATCGCAGCGAGCCATTCTCTTCGATGGGCCCGTTGCCGAAGCGATGGATTTCTTCGAGGACAACTTTATCAGACGAAACCGAACCGATCATCACTCTGCCGCTTTCGGCGCCAAGATCAACTGCGATATATTTTCTTACTTCCGCCATCGTAAACTCCATATTTCGAGTATGTAAGTTCAAGAAAAGGAATTTATACTCCAGTTTCTGTGCTTTTGCAAACTGAAAATCAAAGTGTGCAGATAGTGAATATGAAAGTGGATTCTATGAATCTGCGCCGGCTTTTTCAGGATGTAATTATTGACCTACAGGAATTGATTAGTTTGGCTGGAAGCGCATTTTGGCTTCGCCGATGAGGTAGAAACTGCCGGTAATGCAGATGAGGTCTTCTTTGCTAACGGCGCTTTTGGCAAGCTGTAGCGCCGGGCCCAGACTTGCAGCGGTCTGGCACATCTTGCCGCAGATCTCCGTGTACATCTCAGCCAAATCTTCCGGAGAGACTGCTTTGGCCGAGTTGCTGCGTGTGAAAATCACCTTGTCGGCCCCGTATTGCAGTTTTTCCAGCATTCCTCTGACGTCTTTGTCACTATTACAGCCGAAGATGACGACCATTGAATCGTAAGGAATATTTTGCCCGATGGCGTGTATCAAAGCCTTAATGCTTGCGGCGTTGTGGGCGGCGTCGATCATAATTCTCGGGTCGTCCCAAATTATCTCCATTCGGCCCGCCAATGAGACGCTGTGAAGTCCCTCAGCCGCTTTTTCATTATCTATCTCGTAACCGATCGATTTGAGCTTGTCCAGCATGGCCAGCGCCAGACCGCAGTTTATTGCCTGATGTTTGCCGTGCAGGGGCACCCGCAGATGCTCGAATTTACTCGTTGGTGTTGTCAGGCAGATTCTTGTATGCGGGCCGTCCTCCCGAGATGTCTCAAATCGAAGCGAAAAATCAATATCGCCACCGGTTATGCTCAAAGGCGCTTTGACAGCAATAGCTCGTGATTTTAGGACCTGCATCGCCAATGGATCCTGCTGGACGGTTATAGCCGGCACTCCACGCTTAAAAATCCCAGCTTTCTCCTCGGCAATGCTGTCAATAGTGTCTCCAAGCAGTTGCGAGTGGTCGATACTCAAACTGGTTATGCCGACGACTTTGGGCTGAATTACATTAGTGCTGTCCAGCCTGCCGCCCAAGCCGGTTTCAATAATGGCAATGTCAACAGACATATCGACAAAATGCATAAAAGCCAGGGCTGTCATGATCTCGAAGAAAGTGGGCGAATCGGTCTTTGACAACTTCTCAACCGGGGCATAAATACGGTTCAGCAAGTCACGCATTTGCTTCTCGCTGATCATTTCCGAATTGACCATAATCCGCTCATGCAGGTGTACCACGTGAGGCGATGTATAAAGTCCGACGTTATAGCCGTTCGCTTCGAGCATCTTAGCCAGCATCGTGGCTGTAGAGCCTTTTCCTTTTGTGCCGCCTATATGAACTGTATGGATTTTTGTGTGGGGATCGCCCAATAACGACAGCAGCTTTTGCATACGCTTAAGGTTGAATGTAGTAACATTATAGCGCAGACGTTGCTGCTTTTCGTAGTCAGTCCTCTCAAACAGGTAGCCAATAGCCTTTTGGTAGCTTCTAAAAGGCTTTTTACTCTTAACTTTGGCAACCTTGGAGGAGGATTTTCCCGTCCGTTTCTTTCCGGTTGTTTTTACTGATTTTACCATGAAAGATGTATTATAACGACCGACATAACATTAGTCAATCCAAGATTTATAAAAATACATCAAGAATCAATGGGTATCTGAACGTAAATCATTACTAATAAGATATTTATGAAAATATTATTCTTTATTTCACTTTCTTTAACAGAACTCCTTATATAAGTATGGCTGAATAGAAAAACGCATTTCCTTATAATGTGGCAATGTTCGTTGAGCCAACTAACGATATTTACAGCTTTCCTTGTGGTAAATTTCACTTTTGTATACATAATTCCCCTGTGGATAAAGAAAAAACAGAAGGCGCTGTTATTATTGCAAAACAAGCAGGCACATTCACTTTGCAAAGCTTCAATCAGCTTCTCTGGCCGGCAGTCTGTATAAATTGTCGCGTAAGCATTAGTGAGACTGATAATAACCTCTGCAGGAATTGCTGGGACTGGCTTCTGACCAGCACGGGTGCCGATTACTGCCGACGTTGTGGCCGGGATGCTGGTAGATTTGCTTTACTGGCGGGGACGTGTCCCGACTGTCAGGGTAAAGAAGTACGTTTTGACCGCATCGCTCGGGCAGGGATTTATGAGCACACTTTGCGGAAAATGATATTATCTTTTAAGAACGGCCGTACGGAACTTGATTCGGTCCTGG
>CBDVBU010000180.1:0-7349 GCA_965372295.1 uncultured Phycisphaerae bacterium | reverse complement strand
ACCGGTTATTCGGTGCGTCGATATTATGCCGACCCGAAAGAGATGGAGCATGCAATATTGAAATTCTACGGCAGCAATGTGGCAAGGATGATGGATGACCTTGTGCCGGCCGAACAGCGAGGAGAGGCCGAGGAGTTGGATAATGGGGATTACTCGCCGGCGAAGCTGCACGAATTGGCAAGAGAGCCGTCCCTGGTAAATCTTGTGAATCTGGTAATACTCGAAGCGATTGAGGCCCGTGCCAGTGATATTCACATCGAGCCGTTCGAGCATCAGTTAAAGATCAAGTATAGAATTGACGGGATGCTCGTTGAGAGGACGCCTTCGTCGAAACGGCTCCAGGCGGCGATAATCTCCAGAATTAAGATTATGGCAAATATGAACATTGCCGAGCGATTTGTGCCGCAGGACGGGCATATCGAATTTACCGGCAAGAAGGGCAGAGTCGATCTTCGTGTTTCGACCGTTCCAACCGTTTTCGGCGAATCCATTGAACTGAGAATTTTGGACCGCGCGACATCCATGATGAAACTTCACGATTTGGGAATGAACGATCAGTGTCTGGAAGGTTTCGATCAATGTCTGCAACGGACACATGGTATTGTGCTCGTTACGGGGCCGACCGGCTGCGGCAAGACAACGACGCTTTATGCTTCGCTCAACAAGATATACTCCCCTGCTGTGAAAATGATAACTATCGAAGACCCCGTCGAGTATCAGCTCGAAGGCATTAACCAGATGCCTGTCAATCCGAAAAGAGGTCTTACTTTCGCTACGGGTCTGCGGCATATTCTTCGTCACGATCCGGACATCGTCATGGTGGGTGAGATTAGAGACCGTGAGACTGCTAATATAGCAATTCGTGCGGCTTTGACCGGGCACCTTGTCTTTTCGACACTTCATACGAACGATGCTCCCGGGGCCGTGACGAGATTAATCGACATGGGTGTTGAGCCGTTCCTTCTGGCCAGCTCCCTTGAGGCGGTTATGGCGCAGAGGCTTATAAGAACGATTTGTCCCAATTGCAAGGAATCGTACAAGCCGGACGAACATCTAATCAACAGTTTGAATGGCTCGATGAATATCCAGCCTGATACGAAGTTCTATCATGGCGCCGGCTGCAACGAATGCGGACAGACCGGCATGAGCGGGCGGATCGGGATATATGAGCTGCTCAGGATAACGGGAACGCTCCGTGAGCTGATCGCGTCAAGGCCAACGACCGAACAAATTATAAAAGCGGCCCCCCCAGACCACGTAAGCATGGTGAACGATGGTCTCACCAAAGTATCAGAAGGCATTACCACTATTGAGGAAATCTTCAGAGTTGCCAAGAGTATCGGCGAGGAAGATTAGTGAGTAAAAAAGTGAAACATCTTCCCGAACGAGATATGAAATACGAAAGGTAAGATACCTAAAGTGAATTGGTTTTCCTATAAAGCGGTAGATAAGGGCGGCGGGCACGTTGCGGGAACTATAGAGGCAATTGACCGCAGAAGCGCAGTTGTAGCTCTGACTGAAAAAGGTAATTTCGTAACAGAATTGACTAAAGATGTTCGGTCGCACGATCCCAGCGACAGCCAGGCCAAGGCGGTGACTTCGGATGTGGGGCAGCTTTTGAAATTCGGCTCACGAAGGGTCTCAAGCAAAGATGTTTTGGCTATAACGACCCAGCTCAGTACGGCTTTGCGTGCCGGACTTCCGCTGCTTAACGGGCTTGAACTTCTTCGCAAACAGCAGCACAAGATAGCAACAAAAGAATTGCTGGGCGATCTCGTAGATGCAGTCAGTGCCGGGCAGTCTCTTTCGGAAGCTATGGCCAAGCATGAGAGGGTATTCAGCCCCTTATATCTGTCGATGATACGAGTCGGTGAAACAGGCGGAATACTCGATGAGACTTCGGTTCAGTTGGCAGACATGCTGACCAGGGAAGAGAAGATCAAAACAAATATGAAAAATGCCTCCGCCTATCCCATTTTTGTTCTATGCCTCGGCCTTGTCTCGGTCACCATCGTCATAACCGTGATATTACCCAGGATAATAGGCACTTTGGGGGCCGACCTGACAGTCCTGCCGATGCCGACAAGGATATTAATGGGCATCAGTGGATTTATTAAAGGTTTGTTTACGAGTTTCCTGGGGTGGATAACCCTCGCTGCTATAAGCGTGGGATTTTATCGCCTTATAAAATGGACGAGAACCACGGGCCGTCTCCAGTACGATATGTTTAAGCTTCGAATACCGATTTTAGGTTCGGTTTTACGGACAATAGCGGTGGGTCGATTTGCACGAACACTCGGGGCGCTGACCATGGGAGGTGTTACTATATTGGAGGCCCTGGGGGTAGTTCGTGATACGCTTGGTAATGAATTGTTGGGTAGGGAAATTGACACAGTAGCGGAAAAAGTCAAACGGGGCGAGCCTCTGGCCGATCCTTTGGGCGAGTCCGGTTATTTCCCGCCGCTGCTGGTACAGATCGTCGCGGTGGGCGAGCAGACTGGGAAGCTCGATGAATTATTGTTGAATGCCGCCGATACATTCGATAGCGAAGCGGACTCCGCCATTAACAAGTTTATGTCGATTTTTCCCGCGATTTTGATATTACTGCTGGCGCTGGTGATTGGTTTCATCATTGCAGCGACTCTGCTGCCGATAATTGCCATGGAGCTTGGCGGTGGAATGTTTTAACGCTCAATCGCGGCATGATTCATAATGTACTATTCGCAAAATCGTTTATTGAGAGGTAGCAAAATGGAGCGGAAGAACAGGAAAAGAAAGGCATTTACACTTGTGGAGTTGCTTGTCGTTGTCTTGATTATAACGATGCTTGCAGCATTTGTCGCGCCGAGGATGTTCTCGGGTATCGGCAAGACAAAAGCGGACTTATCCAGGGCGAAGATGGCAATTATCGAAAATGCGCTCGCCCGCTTTTACATTGACTGCGAGAGATATCCGGACGATTCCGAGGGGCTTGAGGTATTGGTTTTGCCGCCTTCGGACATGGAAGAGGGCAGGTGGAACGGCCCCTATCTGAAGCGCAGCGACCTGTTTGACCTGTGGAAGAATCCATATATTTATATTGCGGAAGGCGAGTACAACCCGGGCAGTTTTGATTTGGTAAGCCTGGGAGCGGACGCCATGGACGGCGGCGAGGGCGACGACGCGGATATTGTAAACGAGTAATGTGGTTGTCAGCTACCAAATTTGAGATCGCATAACGTGAAAGTGAACTGTAAAACAAGGCGAAAAGGCTTTACCATCGCCGAGGTGCTAATGGTGGTAGTTATCATCGGATTGGTTTCCGGCGTCGGCGCCGGTCTGTATGTAGGGACCTTCAAGAAGATGCAGGTGGAAAAGGCGGCGTATGATTTTTTTCTTACCGCCAAATATGCGAGGTTGATGGCCGTAGAGAAACAAAGCCAGTACAAGATGGAATTGGATCTGGCCAATAGAAGATTTTACCTGACGACCGTATTATGGGACGAAGAAAGCGGGCAGGCACAGCAGGAAATAGTGAAGAATTATTATTGTAAACCCGCGCAGTTTCAAGGCGACGTTGTATTCGAATCTGTTGAGATCGTGCCGAACGGCTGGGAGACAACATCAGTCAGTGAGGAGCAGCAGACGATTACCTTTTCGCCGAACGGTACTGCGCAATCGTCGGTTGTTCAAATCGGTGACGGGAATACGCATTACACAATAAGTGTCAGCCCCGCCACCGGCAGAGCGAAAATGTATTTCGGGACGGCTGAAAACGTGAAAGTCGGCACTATTGATTTGGACGCGGAATGATTATGTTGGCGAAGACCAAAACAAAAGGTTTTACTCTGGTCGAGGTGGTCGCGTCGAGCATTATCCTCTGCGGGGCCGTCATGATCGTCGGAGCAATCGGCACCCAGGCGCTGACCGGAACGCATCTTAACAGGCGATATGAAATGGCGGCCTCATTGGTAGATAAGCAGCTTAGTTTGATTGACTATATCGGCATCGATTCGATCGTCGAGATGGGACAATTGGATGGAGACTATGAAGATTCCGGTTACGAATATAATTGGAAAATCGATACCGAATACCAGGAGATTGACAGTTTGTATCTGGTGACGTTGACGGTTAGCTGGGTTGATAGAAACCGGCCCTACAGTATTTCCGTCGATACTATGCTTAATGGAGAGACTCTGTCGGAAGAAGGCAGTGCCGGAACCGGGCAAGAGTGATTAAAAGAAATGCTTTCGAGAAAAACCGGATTTACGTTAGTGGAAGTGTTAGTGGCATCGACGATAGGCGTGTTTATCACGATGGTCGCGGTAGGTGCGCTCAGGACGATTATAGCCAGTGCCGAGATGGTGGACAGCAATATTAACGCCGCGGCGGAGGTCAGGTTTGCCGCTAACATGATAGCGCGGGACCTCCAGAATTTTTACACTGACGATGACATTGAAAACACTAAATTTATCGGGACAGTTGAAGCACTTGGGAATGATAGCTATACGAGTTATCTGATTTTTTACACTATCGGGAGGACCAAGGCCAGAATCGACCAGCCGGAAGGTGATTTGTATGAAGTCGAATACTACCTCATGCAGGATGGAGAAACTTCGTCACTAATGAGGCGGTTGTGGCCTAATCCCAGCGAATATCTTGAACCGGGAGGAATCCTGACGGTCATTGCCGAGGATATTGCTATTTTCGAAGTGCAGTATTTTGATGGTGAAGAGTGGTTCGAGGAATGGCCGGAGGAAATGCAGGCCCTGCCCGACCTGGTTTCAATCTCTATTGCAGCCGAACAACCGGATCGTAGCAATCCGCCTTCGGAATCGATTATTGTGAACCTGGCCGGGTCGGGGGCGGGAGATGTCAGTATTATAGAGGGCGGCGAGACAACCGCAGGTGGCCTATAAAGTAGCGGATAAAACGGAATGGGCGGCACCGGTACGAGTATCGGGGCTAACAAATGAAAACAATAACAAAAATAACGAACGATAAGAATTTGACGATGACAGCAGGCATCTACCGTAAAAACAAAGGGCTTGTTATTATAGCAGTTCTTTGGATGGTCGTGGTGCTTATGGTCATGACTGCGATACTTGGTCGTAAAAGCCGGCTCGATATGAAAGTCTGCCTTGCCAGAAGCGAAGCGGTTCGATGCAAGTGGGCTTGCCGGGCAGGGATAGAAAAGGCGATGGCGGTGCTCAATGAGGACGAGACAGAAAACGACAGTTTGCTGGACCTGTGGAGTGAAAACCCGGAAGACTTCAATGATGTGATGCTGGAGAAGTGCTGGTTTACCGTTCGGGTCATTGATGAATCGAGTAAATTGAATATAAACGCCGCTACGAAAGAGCAGCTTTTGGGATTGCCCGATATGGTCGAAGAGATTGCGGATGCAATAATCGACTGGCGTGACAGCGATGATATGCCGAGCGGGGCGGGAGTTGAAAGCGGTTATTATGAGAGCTTGACATACGGATATGTTGCCCGGAACGGTCCTTTCAGGACTCTCCGTGAGCTGCTCCTGGTTAAGGATGTTACGGAAGACCTGTTTTATAGAGAAGACACAAATCTGAACGGGCGGCTGGATTATAACGAAAGAGACGGACAGGAAAGTCCTCCGGCGGATAACGGCGATAATGTGCTGGATGTGGGATGGGCTGCGTACCTGACTTGCTATACGAATAACAACAATGAGAGTGGCGAGGAACAAACACCCGGAGATACGGGGCAAACGTCCGGAGGGCAGGCACAAACACCCGGAGATCAGGGAAGACCATCTGAAAACCAGGAACAACCCTCCGGAAATACTCAACAACCCTCCGGAGGTACAGACCAAACTTCCGAAAGCACCGATCAAACATCAGCAAAAGTAAATATCAATACGGCCTCGGACATAGTGCTGGCAGCTTTACTTGGCGGAGGAGATGAAGCCGAACGTACTGTCCAGGCAATAATAACTTATAGGGAAACACTGGCTGACGGAATAGAAGATATTTCCGAACTAACCGAGCAGGGCATATTGAGTAACGATATTTTTGGGCAGCTTGAGGATTATATTACGACCAGTTCGGACATATTTACGATTCGCTGTTTTGCGACGGCTTATAGAAACGGTGTGAGCGGAACGACACTGCATACCGAAGCGGTTGTGGACAGGAGTTCGACGCCATTTAAAATACTTTTTTGGTACCAGGAAACAAATAACTGATAATCGATTATTGCCGAGGTTCTTGATTGCCTTTGGAGTGAAAATTGAACGATATGAATAATAACAAATCAATTATGGGATGGCAGTCCGTAGTAGCCATCGTAAATGATGATAGCGAATTCAAGGGCGTGGAGCTCCGGAAGCAGGATGGTTCTTTCGAGATTCTCTGGACCCGGAGCAACGAAGACGCTGATGTGAACTGGAGAGGATTTGCCGCCGAGTGCGGCTTGTCCGTCGAGCCGACCGCACTCGAAGACACCTATAGTGACAGAATGGTTGTAGCCGGCTTTAACACGGAGGGAACGATTTTTCACCGTACTACTGTGCCTGCCGCGGGAGACAAAGAAATTGAATCGATTATCCAGTTGCAGGCTGAGACGCGCCTGCCGCTGCCTTCGGAGCAAATTGAGCTTGCCTGGCGGGCCGACCAACTGCGGGATGGGCAGATGGGCGTTACCATAGCCGTGGCAAGGAAGGAGCAGTTGCAGAAATTCGTAGGCAATGTACAGTGTTTTAAGCCGGCAAAAATACTATTGAACTGTGAGGGGATAGTGAAAATATGGGAGGTGTTTTTCTCCGGAAATAAAGAAAATGCCGTGGTTTTGAGCTGCGGGTCACATAATACGCATGTCTGCCTGGTCGAAGAAGAACGATTAAGCAATGCCGTGGTCCTCGATATTGGAATAGAGGAATTTTCAGCCGATGTGATGGAGCAACAAACGGAAGCCACTGAACGATTCGCCCAGGATATGAGAAGTGTGCTCGACTTGTTCGGTTGTTCCGATCAGGAGAATTTGCCGGTTTTTGTGCTGTCCGACGGCAGCGCTTCATGTGTTAGTATAGTGTCATCTCTAAGACTGGCGGGATTGAATGCGCGAGTGGCTACGCCGGCTCTTAACGGATTAATGGCAAAAAGCGAGCTTTCCGATGAGGATATCTACCAATATCGTACGCCGATAGGTCTTGCATTACTGGCGCTTGAGGTGGGTTCGGATGAGCTTAACATTTTTAAAAATTTGTATCGTCCGGCGCAAAAGGTTGTAAAGAAACATTGGTTGTATTCGTCAACGGTGACGATTGCAATTGCGTCTATTATGCTGGTCTTGCTGGTTGTCGTTTCTTATGCAGTTGATATAGCCGGACCGAATTC
>CBDVBU010000179.1:0-7387 GCA_965372295.1 uncultured Phycisphaerae bacterium | reverse complement strand
AAAAAATAAATTCTCTGTGTGCTCTGTGTCCTCTGTGGCTAAACAAAAAAAGCATACTCTGTGGCCAATGATAAAGACAGAGACTATACTTGGAGTGAAGAACAAATGAAAGATTTTCTTTCCATTAACAATTATCCGACGGAACTTCTCAAAGAACTACTGCGAATGAGCGCCCGGCTAAAGAGCTTATATACTGTCGGCGGCAAGGATTTATGCCTTGCCGGTAAGACGCTCGCCATGCTCTTCGAAAAGCCGAGCCTGCGAACTCGAATCAGTTTTCAGGTCGCTATGACGGATCTGGGCGGCAGTCCCATCTACGTCAAACCGGAAGACATCGGCGGCATCGGCAAGCGCGAACCGGTAAAAGACATCGCAAGAGTGCTGAGCCGGTACGTCGATGGGATCATGGCGCGGACCTTCGAACACAGCACCGTTACCGAGCTGGCCAAATATGCAAAGGTACCCGTTATTAACGCCCTGACGGACTGGCTGCATCCCTGCCAGGCGATGGCCGACGTGCTTACAATCAAGGAACATTGCAAGGACTACGAGGGCGTAAAGATAGCGTTTATCGGTGACGGCAACAATGTCGCCCGATCATTGGCGCATGCTTGCGCAAAGCTGCATATGAAAATGGTGATCGCATCGCCGGCCGGTTACGAGCTTGACGCCGAAACTATCGAACATGTAAACCAAATACCGGCCGACAGCGTCCGGCAGACGAACGATCCGGGCGCCGCTGTTCTCGATGCCGATATTATTTATACCGATACCTGGGTCAGCATGGGCCAGGAAGCGGAAAAGCAAAAGCGCCAGGCTGATTTTGCAGGCTTCCAGGTCAACGCCGATTTGGTCAAATCCGCGCCGGCCAACGTGAAGATTATGCACTGCCTGCCGGCTTATCGCGGCCTGGAAATCACCGACGAGGTCGTCGAATCGCCCAACTCGATTATCTTCGACCAGGCCGAAAACCGCCTGCACTTCCAGCGGGCTTTACTAAAAAAACTAATGAGCTAAGAATGACTTATCATAAAATAATTATTGGTGATTCAAGGAATATGATGGAGGTGACTGATGAGTCGGTCCATCTTGTTATTACATCCCCTCCATATTGGCAGCTCAAAGATTATGGAAACGGCAGTCAAATAGGCTTTGATGATAGCTATGAAGATTACATCAATGGTCTTAATATAGTCTGGAACCAATGCCACAGAGTCTTGAAAAAAGGCTGTCGTTTATGCGTGAACATCGGCGACCAGTTTGCTCGCTCCGTTTACTATGGAAGATACAAGGTTATTCCTATAAGAACCGAGATCATAAAGTTCTGCGAAACTATAGGCTTTGATTACATGGGGGCGATTATCTGGCAGAAGGTTACAACCTGTAATACAACGGGCGGGGCGACGATAATGGGATCGTTTCCTTTTCCAAGGAACGGAATTCTCAAGATAGATTATGAGTTTATCCTGATTTTCAAAAAGCACGGCACCGCACCGAAGGTAAGCAAAGAAATTAAAGAAAAATCGAGAATGACAATAGAAGAATGGAACCAGTTCTTTGCCGGCCATTGGAATATTCCGGGTGAAAAACAGGATAAACACTTAGCGATGTTTCCTGAAGAAGTACCCAGACGTTTAATCAAAATGTTCAGTTTCGTAAATGATACGGTGCTTGATCCTTTTCTTGGTAGTGGCACAACTTCTCTGGCAGCTAAAAAACTCAGCAGAAATTCAATTGGATATGAGATAAATCCTGAATTCCTGCCGTTGATAAAAGAGAAGTTAGGGATACATCAGAAGATGATGTTTGAAGAAGCTGAAGTTGAAATAGTCAAACAAAATATAGCCGATATTGACTATAAAGAAACGATCAAGCAATTGCCTTATGTTTTCAAAGATCCCATCGAATTCGACAAGAAAATCGATCCGAGAAAACTACAGTTCGGCTCGAAAATCAGCAACAGTGCCGAGAAAGAAAATGTTAGTCCATTAAGAACAGAAAAATGAATGCTCATATTATCAATTGTGATGCGAAGGAGTTCTTCAATTCCTTTCTTCCAGGAGGATACCTTGGAGTAGGCCTTGTGATTAGAGGCACAACTCCACAGGCACTCTCACGAGCTTGCATTACAAGTTACAGTATGTATGCTGATATGAGAACGATTCGCATGGGCGACATTGTATTTGTGCATGCAGGCAAGAAAATCTATGGTGCTTTCGAAGCCGTTACAGAGTTCTGTGAAGAACCAAGTACACCTCAGCATTTTCTGAGCAGGAACCTTCATTACTACCCCGATTCGACCAAGCCGGGTAGTGGATGGAAAGGCAATATTACCGAAGAAGCAGATGTAGGTTATTATCGACGAATGGCAATAAAACATTTCGTGGATGATCGTAGTAATAATTTATGCTTTTATGGTGGGATCGATTCTACCGAAGTTTTTGAATTGAAGTTCAAGAATAAAATCTGGTCCGTGCCGGAACGCTGGAAATATGGAGACACCTCACGCACAGTACGCCCTTTGATGGAAGACGAGGCTTTCGAGTTGCTTAGAATCCTTGATAGAAGTAATTCAGATGATCCAAATAGACAGACCATAGAGCCCGCAGATTTGGCAGAATATTTGCTAATTCAACCCAACCTGAATCCAGAAGTGGTTACAAATGAGAAGATAATAGAAGGTTGGATTCTCGGAAATATTGGAAAACATCCTGTTTTAGACGACGCTCTTGGATCATTTAGTTCTTTTGGAAACAACCTGCCAGTAGCATATCTCAAATTCATGGATATTTTCGGATACCAAGAACTGACTACCGGTATCAAGAAATATAAAGTGGTTGAGGTGAAAAAAGACAATTGTGTCTTCCCCGACCACATACATCAACTCTTGGGGTATACGGATTGGGTAGCGGAGAACATCGCAGGCGGTGACTACAAACTTGTAGAAAGTATCATTATAGCTAAGGATTTTAGCAGTGATTGCATCGACTTCGTGAGAAACTTTAATACAACCGCACGCAACATCAGGCTGGTGAAGTTTGGCTATAATCCCCCTGAATATGGTGAACTCAACATAACAAGAGTGGTTTAAGGAGTAATAGGGCAGGGTGATTTGGCACAAAATCTGCCCGTATCAGAAGATTACAGAGTTGAGGGAATGGAACCGGGTGGGAACATGTAAGAATTGCTCTGCAGAAAAGCTCCGCAAGATGTCATTGCGAGCACATGACCTGATTCTCAGGATGCATAAAAAAGAAAATAGCCCACTCATGTCATTGCGAAGGAGCGCAGCGACTGTGGCAATCTCAATCCTTCCGCTGCAAAAACCGTCTATTTCCTTAGGAGGCCCGAAGGGCCGTGGCAATCTCTTGCGTCATGAGCAGGAAATAGCATCGGGGCATTTGAGATTGCTTCGCTTTGCTCGCAATGACATTATTAATGAGGCATTTGCGAAATGTGATGTTTCTAAAGGTGGAGGTGCCGGTATGAAATGCCTGCTTTCGTTGATCGCCCTTATGGTGTTCGTTTCCCCGTGCAGCGCGATTGAGGTATATTCGGAAAATCCGTTCTACTGGTCCCGCGATGGAAAGCCCCTCCTGCTTCTGGGGGGCTCGGGTGACGACAATCTGTTCCAATGGGCCGGCGCCAAGTTCGGCGATAAGCTTTCGAAACATCTCGATCTGCTGGTATCGGTAGGCGGCAATTATGTACGCAACACGATGAGTTCACGATATGACGCCGTCAACGGGTACAACGACACCCATATGGCGTATCCTTTCAAGAAACTCGCATCGGGCAAGTATGACCTGGATCAGTGGAATCCGGATTACTGGGATCGCCTGGATAAATTCCTGACAGAGACCCATACACGCGGAATCGTTGTCCAACTCGAACTCTGGGATTTGTACGCTGTGATCAGCAGAGACCCGTGGTCCAAACAGCCGTGGAACCCGGACAACAACATCAATTACACATATGAAAACACTATCCTGGGGCACAGTAAGAGTGGTACAAACCAGCCGTTTTTCAATGCGCCGGTATCCGCCGGAGTGGATCCAGTGTTGAAAAGATATCAGGACCGGTATGTACGCCGGATTCTCGATAGTACGTTGCGATACCATCATGTCCTGTATCAGATCGACAACGAAAGTCCCCTGGCCTTCGAGATCAGCGATTATTGGGCGACATTTATCCACACAGAAGCTGCTGCTCGTGGAAAAAAGGTATATGTATGCGACAGCCGTCGCTTTCGCGCACCGAGTCCCTATGTGACCACGGAATTCTGTGACTGGAATAATCCGGATGTTCATTATCCAATTCAGCACCCCGATCTGTACAATTTCTGCGATATTTCACAAAATGGCGGGAACATAGGACAGACTCATTATGATAATCTCGTCTGGTACCGCGCGCAACTACTGGAGCACTCGCCACGGCCGATCAACCATGTCAAAATTTACAAGTTTATCTGGCCGACCGGAACAAGCTGGTTCGCCCGTATTGAGCCGGAGGAAACAAGCTATGCCACGCAGCGATTCTGGCGTACTATCTTCGGCGGAGCTGCCGGCGCCCGTCACCATCGCAACAAGGGAAATTGGGGATTGGGGCTGGAAACCCGCGGCCGGGCTGATGTCACAAGTATGCGGATGTTGACCGACGCCATGAACATCTTCACAATGGAACCCGATAACAGCGTGTTAGCGGACCGGTCGGAGAACGAAGCGTATGCGATGGTGGAAACAGGAAAACAGTACGCCGTATACTTTACGGGGGAAGCTGAGCGGTCAGTGAACATCGACCTCTCGGGGACCGGGGATGCATGCACACTGCGATGGCTCGATATTGAAAACAGTTCCTGGCGAACGGCTGAGAAAATTCGCGGGGGGGCCGCACAAACACTCACAGCGCCGGGATCGGGAGAATGGGCTGTATTGATATCCACGGTAGCTAGAGCACCGGTTGATGGACCGGATCATGCCATCGATAACGCCCAAACAGTGAATCCTGCGAATCCCAATGCGTTGCCCGTAACACGAGAAGTTCTGCAATACTTTCATTCCTTGCCCCGGCGGCGGGACAAGCGGGTAATCTCCGGCCAATTTCTTGACCACGGCTCGCACGCCAATCTCAACGAAGTGACGGAAGTGCATCGCATGACCGGACACTGGGTGGGAATGATCGGCGGTGATTACTACGGCAAAGGAGTTGGTCACAGCCGTGCTACATTCGCTCACGATCCTGAGTGGAAATTGGACGCGGATTGGAGAGTGACGAATCCCATCTTCATAGACTATTGGAAGAAGGGCGGGCTGGTGACACTCTGCCTTCACGCGCTGAACCCGCAGACTGGAAACAGTTCCTGGATGCGCAAGCATGGTGATACGATAGACTTGGCAGATATCATAACACCTGGTCGTCCCGGATACGACGTGTGGATGCGGCAGCTTGATCTCATTGCCCGGGGTCTGCAGGAACTCGAGGATGAGGGGATGGTCGTCCTGTTTCGCCCGTTCCATGAGATGAACGGAAACTGGTTCTGGTGGGGATCCATGAATTCACCGGAGGAGTTCATCAACCTCTGGCGTCACATGTTTGACTACATGACTTACAGGAAAGGACTCGATAATTTACTATGGACATATTCTCCAGGGGCGTCATCGGGGCACTATCTGGATTTCTATCCTGGCGATTCGTATGTCGATATGGTTGGCATCGACAATTACAGTAAAACGGTCGCCGAAATTCGGAATCATGGGTACAATACCCTTAGCGCATTGGGTAAACCTTTCGGGCTTACAGAATTTGGCCCTGATAAACTATCTAATTGGGACAAAAATCCACGCAATGACTACGACTACGAAGCCTTTATTCAGGACGTTGTACAACATTTACCTTTATGCACCTCCTTTTGTATATGGCACCAGTATTACGGCCTTCACTTTCAGAAGAATGCACAACAATGCCTGGACCACCCGTGGACGGTGAACCGAACGGATATTCCAAGTTTCGCCTGTCAGGCGCGCGAACCTCGCAAGCAGTGACGGACGAAAGGTTTGAGAATCGAGGATGGAAGTTGCCAAGCTGTTCCGGAGCAGGTACAATGACCGAGATTCTTAAACGACATTGGTGTACCGAGACTGATGTATTATGGGTAAAAACAAACAAAACGAAACACCGCCGCTCGAGATAGTCGAGCCGATAGGCAATCGCGTCCTGATTCGCAAGGACGAGGACAAGAAACAGACCAAGGGCGGCATCCAACTGCCGGACAATATAGAAATCCCCACAATCACCGGCCGAATCATTACAATTTCCGCCGAGGTCGAAAACTCGCCGGACATACCGCTGCGCCAATACGACAAAGTTCTGTTCAACCCCAAAGGGGCAATCCCCGTCGATTTCGAGGGTGACAATCGCCTGTTCGTAGTAGAGATTGAGAACGTCGTCGCGGTCTTTAGAAAATCATAAAATCACGCTGAAGATATCAACCTGAAACAGAGGCTTGGCGCTTTAACTCGTCGCGAGTATCATGTAAACTAATGCCCGGCCATGTGGCCCTGTATACCTATCAAGGTAAGTCCATACTTATAGTATGACCGAGCCGGCAAGCCGGGAAGTGCTTATGCCGGCAAAAAACTCTAATATAAATATTCAAGTTATAGGAGAACTTCATGGCAGAGGAAACACAGGTCCCCATAGCACCGATAGGACCCCAGTACTCCGCGCAACAGACACTCAGGCCTCATCGCGGCGGCCTTATCCTGGCTCTCGGGATACTGGGCCTTGTTTGCTGCTTCATCTGCGGCATTATCGCATGGGTAATGGGCAGCAATGACCTGAAGGAAATGGCTGCCGGCAGGATGGATCCATCCGGGCAGGGATTGACTCAGGCCGGCAAGATTTGTGGCATGGTCAGTGTAATATTACAAATCGTTGGATTTGTCATCTGGCTGCTGTTCATGTCCTTAGGTATCGCCACCTCATTTACGCAAAGATAAAAGTAGATAACGAAAAATGAAAATTGAAGTAGTCCATGTTTCACGGCGTCCCGTGTGGCCGCTCTGGGCCGTACTGATTGTGTTGGTATGGTCGATCTGCGGCTTGGTGTTGGTTTGGCTCAGCGCATATTTCCACCGGCCGGTACAGCTTTGCTTAGTCAAACGCTTGACCGGCGTTGCTTGCCCGACCTGCGGATTTACACGGGGAGCATTATCTTTACTGCACGGCCATATTGCTCAAGCCTGGTTGTACAATCCTCTTCTTTACTCGGTATTGGTTTTATTCTCCGCCTGTATTGCCGTTCGGCTTATTTCAGCCCGCGGTTTGCACATCAGCCTAACGAGCAAGGAACGCTCAGTGGCCTGGGTTTTGGCCGGGGCACTGTTTT
>CBDVBU010000178.1:0-7397 GCA_965372295.1 uncultured Phycisphaerae bacterium | reverse complement strand
ATTATTCGTACCGAAAATCCGCAGTGTCCTGTCATCCATCGCATAAAGCAGAAAACATACCACCGCCAGACCACTGGTGACATCAAGCATGTGGGCCAGCAACTCGGGTGTATAACCGGCCAATGTCTGGCGGAATGAATTGCTGTTTTCACCAAGCAGGATTATTTCGCCCCGGCGCTTGCTGAACGCCAAAAACAAGCACAGAGCAAAAGTGCAGATGATCAGCCAGGGCGAGATAAATACGCCCACAACGACTGCCCCGGCGATAGCCCGAAGACAGAAACCTATTGATATGACCACGCAGTCCATAATCATCATTCTCTTGAACAAGAGCGAATAGAGAATCATCAGCACAATATATGCCAGGATGACAGATGCAAAGCTTCGAGCGAGCACGAAACTGCCGATGATTGCCCCTGCAGCACAAAGAGCGGACACCACAACCGCAGAGTTAATACCAACACTTCCTGCCGCGATGGGACGTTTACATTTTTCGGGATGAAGGCCGTCCGTCCTGCGGTCAATAATGTCATTGAAAATGTAAATAGCGGAAGCAGCTAAACAAAAGCAGAAAAAAGCACCAACAGCACTACCTATAGACAAAAGCACTTCATCAAACGGACCAAACAGCTTGCCCCCAAACACCAGGCCCGCAAAAACAAAGAAGTTTTTACTCCAGTGAGAAGGACGCAATATCAAAAGATAACTTTTCATTTGATCTTCCACTAAAACATTCTTCGACAAAACCTGTTCTTAATCTAATGATTGACTTTATTCAGCACAAAAGTTAGTATATTAGAATATATAAGTTTGCATAGTATAAAACTTTAAGTACGAGTAATCATATATGGATCCACAAACAAAGAAATCCAGGGTGGCCGTATTAAAGACCAGCCCCCAGACGGTTTTGGACACCTACAGAAAGATTATGAGCTTCGCCGAATATCAAAAGTTTATTTCCAGGGACATTGATACCCTTATCAAGCTCAATCTATCCTGGACAAAATACTTTCCAGCATGTTCATCTGAACCCTGGCAGGTTGAAGGAGTAATAAAAACCTTGCTTGAGGATGGTTTTTCAGCAGAAAAACTTTGGCCTGTTGAGAATAAGACGGTGGTCACTGATCCCGTCAAGGGTGCCTGGAATAATAAATGGATGTCTATTCTAAAAAAATACGGATTGGATTTCACGCCATTGCCCGACGTTGAATGGGTTAAATATAAATTCAAACATAAACTTCTAAGATTGGACCAGATTTTTCCTGAAGGCATTGAAATACCAAAGATGTTTATAGGAAAGAATATCATTCATCTTCCGACCTTGAAGACGCATGGCCACTCGCAAACTACCGGAGCAATCAAAAATGCTTTCGGCGGTTTGCTAAAGGAAGTGCGACATTATGCACACAAGTATATCCACGAGGTCCTGGTTGATTTGGTCATTATGCAAAAGGAGCTTCATCCGGGAATTTTTGCTGTAATGGACGGCACGGTTTGCGGCGATGGAGCAGGGCCGAGAACAATGGTTCCCAAGGTGCAGAATTTCATCCTGGCAAGTGCCGATTCTGTTGCTATTGATGCGGTGGCGGCCAAAATGATGGGCTATAACCCTATGGAAATTCCTTATATTCGCATGTGCGATGAAATGGGCCTTGGAATTGGCAATGCGGATAATATAGAAATACTCGGTGAGAATCTCAATAATGTGAACTTTGGCTTTACTACGAAAAAAAGCATTGTTATCTGGGGCGATCAGATGCTCAGAAAAGGCTTCTTGAGATTTCTTGAAAAGCCGTTGCTGCATTCTCCACTGGCCGTTTGGGCACCGTTTGCCTCGAATTTATATCATGATTTCCTGTGGTATCCCACAATTGGCAGAAAAAGAATTCGCCAATTCATGAAAACTGATTGGGGCAGGTTATTCAGGGATTACAACTGAGTTTTCACGTCGAATACGGGCACGCGTTGCGTTTACCTGGTCGCGAAGTCCACAATGTGGAAGCTCCCCGGCAAGGCGGTCCAAAATTTGCACCGCATCTTCCTTCCTTCCCGTTTGCAGTAGTGCGCATGCAAGCTGGAACGGTATGCCTTCCCGGTCGGGGGCGAGTTGAGCTGCTTTGCGGAACACTTCCACCGCCTCGTCGGCGCTACCGGACTCCATCAACACCATGCCGAGATTTGCCTGGCTATACCAATCCCAGGGCTTCTCCAGTGCCTCGGCTTGAAAGATTTTTAGCACGCGTGGAAGTTCTCGATGTTGGAGGAATGCCGCTTCAGCCGCCGTGCGGGGATCGATCGACCATGCCTTCTCCCGGTGTTCCTCTGCTTCCAATGGCTCGATTTTTGCCATTAAGATGTATGCGGTGGCCCAGGCAGCGCGTTTAGGCCACATATTTATCTTTCCCGAGAGATTTAATAGCTCATGGAGTGTCTGTCGAGCCTGAGACAGGTCTCCGATTTGCAGATAGAGCTGGCCTGCAACCAGCAGCAAACTTGGCGAATCAGGAATCCACTTGCGCGCAAACTCGAAGTGTTTCAAAGCAATGGCCGGATCGCCCGGCATCAACATGCGACCGAGGAGGAAGTGGGCATCGGGATCATGGGATCCAATCTCTATGGCCCGACGGCAGGCTTCCATTGCTCTGCCCGGCTCGCCTGCCGAAGAAAGACTGCTGCTGAGGTTGACGTTGTCCCGAACCCAGCCGTCCTCAGGGGCTCCAAACCACTGTGGCCAGCATATCACGCCAGCGCCCAGCGTCACCGCAACGTAAGCCGCCAACGTCCGCCATTGTCGCTGCCGCACCGCATCAACGCTGTCCACCAGCACCCAGGCGGCCGGCAGAATCAGGAATGAAGTGGCTGGCAGGCGGAACCGGGCCGTGACAAAAAAAGCAACACCCACAACCCAATACCCAGCAATCCAGAGCACGCACAATACACTTGTCCGGCGCAACGTTGGGCTTCCGGAACACCACAGCCCAACCAGCCCGCAGGCAGCCAAAGGCAAAATCAAAGCCAACTGTAACGGCGATACCCGAAGTGGCCAACATGCCTGTTGAATGAAGTG
Source organism: uncultured Phycisphaerae bacterium (assembly GCA_965372295.1). Taxonomy (GTDB): domain Bacteria; phylum Planctomycetota; class Phycisphaerae; order Sedimentisphaerales; family Anaerobacaceae; genus JAFGPJ01. The sequence goes on along the minus strand of CBDVBU010000178.1, from coordinate 4,330 downwards.
ATAACATATGTTGTTTCGGAATTCCCACCGGTTGAAGAACGCAAGTGCCTTCCTGCCCAGTCGCGATAATGCAGCGGCCGGATCGGCCATAATTTCATGTCGCGCGGCTTCGGCCCACCATCGACTGGCGGTGGCCGGCTTCTCGAGAACCTCCTGAGGAACGCGGCATATGAGTCGCTCCCATCGCAGCCCTACCGGAACGGACGATGTCCCATCGGCATCAGCCGAATTACCCACGTACAAGTTGATCCCTGAGTTGCTCGATACGGGGATGAACTGCCCAGTGAGGTGGTGGTTTCGCACAATTATGGGTAAAATTATTGCTAAACCGCCGACCAGCAGGCAAGATACCCGCACCGCCAGTTGCCGGTTGGGCATGTGCCGATTCTCAAACACCAAATACAAAAGGACTAATGAGGCCGGCATGACCACATCAGGCCGAACGCCCACCGAAAGGCCGAACAGCAAACCGGCTGCCAGCAACCGGCCATAGCACCGTCCCTTCCAACGCGGCAAAACGAGTATGATAGCCATCAAGTTGAGAAACAGGCTCAACGCCGGCGTGAGCAGTTGCAATTCAAAAAAAACATACGGTGCAAAACCGGCGGCGAGTAAACCGGCCATTATCCCAGCCCTTCTTCCAACGAGGCGCCCCCCTAAAATCGCAAGAAACACACACGAAAAAGCTCCAAGGATGTGTTGTGACCACTGAATTAGCCAGATGCATCGCCCAAATACGGAATACAAGACAGCCAGAAAACCGGGATAAAGCGGCGGTTTGAAGACATCGTCCGGCCCGTGTCCGAGCCAGTCGCCCGCGGCCATTCGTTTGGCCCACTCTTCGTGGTACTGAGCATCGACCACCGGGAACCGGAACAGCGGATGCCCGCCAGCTTCACAAAAGCAAGCCACACGATAGGCGATGGCCACTAACAAAATCGCCAGCAGCCACCATCGGCCAATTCGCTGACCGCCGGTTATATCGAGCTTATGAGCCGGCAACTCGCTTCGATAGCCAACGCGTGTTTTACGAAACGACCCACTATTCTCACCAAACCGGGCTATCTTACTGCGACGTTTGCTCAAACTCAAAAACAAATACAAAGGAAAAGTACAAATAATCAGCCAGGACAAGATAAACACTCCCACCATAACGGCTCCGACAGCAACCCGCTGATAAAAAGCAAAGCTACAGCAAGTTTCTGTCCAAATATAAGTGTTGCAAATATTAATGCATTCCGGCTCCAATGCAAAGAATACTTTATTTGCAGAGATTTCATAGCTTTACCTTACTAAACATTATTCACTAACGACTATTCACTGAAAATTATCGACATTTGAGTAGACAATGCGTAAAATTATACTGTGATTAAACGGATACTGCATAGCGGGTCGCACATATTTTATGCAATCCGAGGCTCGAATTATGATAACAACTGTTGTTTTTGATTTGGACGATACGCTTTACGATGAAATCGAGTATTGCAAAAGCGGCTTTACCGCCGTAGCTGAGTTTTTCGCCGAACTGCCTGAGGCACCACCTGCCGAGCGTATTTTTGACGCTCTATGGGAACAGTTCACCGCCGGCAACCAAACGAATACTTTTAATGCAGCTCTCGATGAGCTTGGCATAAGCTATGATGATAAGCAAATTAAGGAACTGGTAAATGTTTATCGCAGCCATATCCCGAGGATAAAATTGCCGGAGGACAGCCGGGACGTTCTTTGCGAGTTGAGAGCAAAATATACGCTGGCCTTACTCACGGACGGTTTTCTGCCGGCCCAAAAATTGAAAGTACAGTCGCTGGGAATCGAAAAATATTTTAAGTGCATTGTCTATACGGAACAGCTCGGCAGAGAATTCTGGAAACCATCGCCTGCCGGCTTTGAAAAGATAATACAAATCCTAAATGCAAAACCGGAAAATATGGTTTATATCGCTGATAACGAAAAAAAGGATTTTATCGCGCCGAATAAATTGGGATTTTTAACCGTTCAGCTAATCCGTTCGGCACGTATACACACATCAATCTCCGCCCAATCCGGCGCTAAAGCGCAATGCATAATACACAAAATCAGCCAATTACCTGCCTTTTTAGACAAACTTTGAGGCTTCAGTTTGTATCGTGTGCCACGCCCAAAATCCACGCTGACAATGTCCAAACAACCATTCTGCTGAAAAAGGCTTCTCTGTGGGCTTTTTTTGTTGACTTTGATACCGTTTCCGGCGATAATATGTTATCTGAACAAGCTTTTAGGGTGATTTTCAATATTTCTAAGGAGTTTTTATTATGCCAGCACGCAGGAGAAAGCAGAGCAATGCTATGCTCTACACTCTAATAACCTTTGTTGGGCTTTTTATTGCCACAACAACGGTTGCGGTCATCTACTATGTCAAAGCCGAAGAGTATAAGACCGGTGAGGCCGATCTGCAGCGAGATATCGACAATTTAGCTACTGACAGAGAACGCCAGACATTAGGAACAATAGTAGGAACAAAACAACCAGGTAAAACATGGCTCGGTACAATGGTCGATTATTTCGATAAAACCGTTTCTCTGGTCGCAGGCGGAGTAGCTGAGCCAACATCGGCCGAAGTCAAAGTCAACAACAGCAATACGGAAGTTTCCAATGCCCAAAAGCTGGCTCAGGAACATATTACTATTGGGGACCCCAACTTAACGGGACTGGTCCAAATAGTCCAGGGATTAAAAGCAGAGTTGGACAAGACCATAAATGCAAAACTTGAACTCCAGAAGCAGTATGATGACCTGGAAACAAGATTTGAAAACGCGGACAAAGCCAATTTCGAAAAAGAACAAACATTGTTAGCTGAAAAAGATACATTACTACAGCAGCTTGCTGAGGATAAACAAAGACGCGAGGAGCTTTCAGCACTATTGGAACAAACAACAGGCGAACAGGTTAAGAATCTCAGGGATCAGTTACAGCAAGCCAGAGATGACATGAAAGCATTAAATGATGAACTGCTGAAGAGCCAGGAAGAATTGAAAGTCGCCCAGGATGACCTGAAGAGCGAAAAGGAAAAGCTAAGCAAGATTGAGCCGGGGCCGGACCGTGAAGTGCTCGCTTACGAGCCTGATGGACAAATAATATTAATTGACGACCAGGCCCAGGTAGTGCATCTGAATATCGGCATCGATGACCACGTTTATCAGGGATTAACACTTACAGTTTATGACCGAGGTACATCGATACCGGAAGACGGCAAGGGAAAAGCCGAAATTGAAGTGTTCGATGTGGCAAAAACTTATTCAGCGGCAAGAATCACCCAATCGGAACTAAAAAAACCTATCTTACAGGGAGATATTGTTGCAAATCTAATTTGGGACACTGATAGAATAAATGTATTTGTGATCGCCGGTGACTTCGACCTCGATAATGATAGAGTGATTGATTACAACGGCGCCGATAAGATAAAAACACTTATCGGAAAATGGGGCGGAAGGGTTGCCGATGCCATTTCCATTGACACGGACTTCCTCGTACTTGGCAAGCAGCCGCAAGTTCTCCAGAAACCGACTCTTGACGAACTGGATATAGACCCAAGGGTAATGGAGGTATACAACGCCTCGCTACAACGGCTCAACCGCTACAACGGGCTTCGGGACCAGGCACAGTCCCTGTGGATTCCCGTATTCACGTACGAGAGGTTCCTGTATTTTATCGGTTATAAAGGACATATCGGCCAGGCCGGCGCCTTTTAGCGGGTGGATATTCCAATCGAGGCAACAAAAATCTCGCCCGTGTATTGAGCTGCATTTGCAGAGAGAAAGCCCTTCTTGACTGCGACGAAAGTCACCGTCCATGCGGCCCGAATCGCCACCCCAAGCGTCTCACCGGCATCGCAATCCAGCCCGGACGGGATATCCACAGCCAGAATGGGACTTTCGCAGGCGTTGATGCTCTCTATCAACCATCTGTACTCATCGCTTAATTGCCCTCTCAAGCCCGTGCCGAACAGGTTGTCAACAATTACGCCGGCGCCGGTGCTAAGACGTTCTATCTCGCCGACGATATCCTGGTCAGACAGATTCAGCCTTTCGATGGGCTGGCTCATCCGCTCCAAAATATCCAGGTTTGTCTTTGCATCGCCTTTGATCTTGTTTCGGTCACCGCACACAACCACAGTTACTTTAACGCCGCGATTGATCAGGTGCCGGGCAATCACATAGCCGTCTCCGCCGTTGTTTCCGGTCCCGCAGAATATACAGACCTTCGCCTCGGCAACATCTTTTAGCTTATCTTCGATCAGCTCGGCACAACTGCGCCCGGCATTTTCCATCAGGACCACACCCGGTATGCCGAG
>CBDVBU010000177.1:0-7403 GCA_965372295.1 uncultured Phycisphaerae bacterium | reverse complement strand
GGTGTTCGCCGAGGAGATCGAAGAAAACAAAGTAAAGTCACTCAAGGCAGAGGCGGAAAAAAGAGACCTTAACCAGGTGAAGCCCGTTCTAGGTCGAAGTGATGATCCTTGTTTGCCTGCGGATTCTGTGGACCTTGTCTATATGAATCATGTGTACCACCATTTCGCCAAGCCACGAGAGATGCTGCGGGCAATCTGGCGGGGCCTGAAGCCGGGCGGTTATCTGGCGATCGTCGATAGACGACGTGGGACTCTACGAGACTGGGTTGAGCGCGAGCGTCGCGAAACGAGGCACTACTGGATTGCGGAAACAACAGTGGTACGAGAGGCGAGGGAAGAGGGATTCGCTTATATCGAATGTGCCGAACAGTACTGGCACACGAAGGACAACTTCGTTCTCATCTTTCAACGTCCCCAAAAGCTCAAAGAACCCGGCAGTGATCCGGACGCGTTTGCTCCCATTGACGTGGAAGAATGCTCCCTCCTGTTTCGACCCAGTTCCGGCCAATACCAAAGACCGGTCTTTATCGCGCTGGGGCAGGCGCGCGATCTGATCGCGCCGATCCTTGAAAACTCCGCCGGCGAAGGACTGGAGGTTGTTCTGGAGGAGTGGGCCACTCAAAAGGATGAAAGGCAGCCGCTTCCTCCCGGCGCCTCTATGCCATCCGTTCTCACTCAGCAAGGGGATCCTAATTTGCCGGACGGGCCGATTGATGCAGTTTTCTTCCTGGACAGTTATCACCTGCTTTTCCACGGCGATACTCTATTGGCAAAGCTCCATGAGAAACTCACTCCAACTGGTTGTATCTATATCCTGGACCGCAGGGCAAAAGAACCGTTGTCCCGACGTCAGGCAAGCCATCGCAGAATGATCGAGCCGAAGACGGTAATACAGGAGATGACTGAAGCCGGTTTCCATCTCTGGTCTCGAAATCCCCGTCCGTCTCCCAACCGGTTCCTTCTCGTCTTTGGCAAAACGCCCGCCGAAAAGGCTTCTTACGATGACGCTCTTTCCTTTCAACCGGCCTTTGTGAAGCGCCCCCCGGTTAATGCCGGTTTCTTAATCAAAGACAGCAGGCCCCTGTTTCCTATCGGTTGCTATGAACTGCCGAAAGACGATGCGGAGCTTGGGAGGATGGCCCGGGCAGGTATGAATCTCGTGCGGTGCCGCAATCGATCCGACCTGGATCGGGTGGCCGCCGTTGGGATGTTCGGCTGGATCGTGATACCGATGCAACAGGGGAGCAGTGATACCGTCCGGGAGAAGATCGAGTCCGTCGTGACACATCCAGCTTTGGCTATCTGGGAAGGGCCGGATGAAATCGTACATAACTTTACCGCCTGGAGCGGCTTGTACCGCACGAAAAAAATCTACAAATCACGGGATGCATGGATAAAGCAAAGTCCCGAGGCCGTCGCATACTCCGAGGAACAGGCCCGGCAGATCATTCCGAAGCTTCGCGAGGCGGTCTCGTTAATTCGCACGCTCGATCAGGACAAGCGCCAGATCTGGATTAACGAAGCCGCTAAGAGCGACTTAAAGTTCGTCCGGCAATACACCGACTATATCGACATCACGGGTTGCGACATCTACCCCGTGCGGGAAAGCAGCCGGGACGTGGTTGAGGTTGGCGATGCCACCGAGCGATGGAAGAAGGTAGGGCGAAACACTAAGCCGGTCTGGATGGTTCTACAAGCATTCTCGTGGAGCGAACTGGGAGAATATTACGGTCACAAGGCGGTGGTTTACCCATCGTTTGCCGAATCGCGGTTCATGGCCTATGACGCCATCGTTCACGGGGCCCGTGGCATTCTATATTGGGGCTCACATTATCTGAAATCCTCCGAGTTTAGACAATCACTTTACGCCTTAACGAGCGAATTGGCCGCCTTGCAGCCGTTCCTCGTCGCTGGCGAGTATCCACAGGCTCATCTGGCCCTGGTGGAGCTACAGCGGGACTCTTCAGCGCGTGGCGTGAAAATGTCTGTACGCTGTGCCGGCCGAGAGTGGGTCCTCATCCTGGTCAACGAAGATGACCGCCCTTACTTGGGAGTGCAAGTCTCAGGATTAAAAGAGCTGAACGGCCGCACCTTGGAATTGCTTTATGGAGTTGAAAAGGCTACAGTGAAACGAGGCGAGTTCATCACCCGAATCAAACCTCTGGAAGTCAAAGTCTTTGCCACAACTCGTAAATGTGAAACCGAGCAACGCAAGGGAAGAGACTTCCCCTAATAAGGCCATCGCAAGGACGTGCTTTACCACCAGAGACACGGATTGCTGAAATGTTGCCAGAACCACTGCTGCCCATTTTGACCGGAGGGCCACGGAGTAGCCCGAAGTGGAGAAATCTATTAAAAACAGATTTTTCGACTCTGCTATGCGGAGTTTACCCTGAGCGAAGCCGAATGCGCTCGAAATAACTCATACAAGCGCATTTATTTTACACAATTGGTATAATTTGTGGGAGTTCACCTCTTTTTCAAAGGGACACTTTCTTGCCGGAGACATACACCTGTCTGACGTCAAGTTCACCTAATTTGATTTCGATGAATGGTTTCCCATTTTTCAGACCGGCCGTGCCAAAGCCGCTCTCGGCCGAAAAAAAACAGCGGAAATCATCGCCAATTTTTGAATCGATATAGAGCGTTTTATCAACCGCATTATAACGCAGACCGGTAAGGCCTTGCAGCAAGCCATAGCTGGACAGGGCTCGTGCGTACCAGTGACCACATTCGTATTCGTTGAAGGGATTTCGAATACAACCGTCATATCGATCACGGCAGATGCGTACGATTTCCAATCCTTCAGGGACCATGCCTTCAAGCATCAAATGAGAGGCCACTTGGTATTCGATGCCGGTCCAGACTTCGTCGCTATAAACGAATGGAATGGATAGCTGCCCGCCTCGCGGCCACGTGCACAGAAGCAGGCCGCCGTCTTTACCCGTCGCAAAAGTAGGCCGTTGCGGGTTCGAATGATCGGAAAGGTTGTGCTTGAGATTATATTTGTGAACAGCCCTTAAATGGCTTTTCACCTTCTCGGCTTCCACGATCTCACCAAGTCCTGCCATGCGTGCAATCCAGAAACCGAGAACCCCATCCGAAAGACAACCCGTACCGTATTGGTACTTAGGCCCTTGTGTGTTGAGCATTTTCACAATGTGGCTGTATCCTGGACCGTTATGTGAACTGTCGAGTGGGTGAAACTCGGCATCGAGGCCTTTCGTTTGAATCTTCTGGAAGAAATATTCGCCGTTGTACAATTCGGTCTCAAGGAACTTCTTGCCCTTAGCTAACAACTCGCGGTAGCGGGAAATATCATCATCCATAGCAGTGCCCATTTCGATTGCCGCTGCAAGTGCACCGAGGTAGAAGCTGGAACAGTGTCCATCCGGGCCCCAGTATTCGATATCGTACGTATTATGATGCGGCTCCTCCAGGATACCTTTACTTCTGGGATCCCATGTGTTGATGCAGTAGTCCAAGCTGATTTTAACTTTGGGCCACAACTGTTTGAGCCAGGCTGTATCGCCGGAGATGCGCCATTCACGATAAACCTTCATGATTCCGCCGAGTTGTCCGTCGGAAGCCGCGTGATAATCATGGGTTGTTGGGCGGATGGGCAATGCCGAGCGGAAAGTTTGATGTCCGCGTTCGTCCTGGCTTTCGTTAAACTCAGTCTGACGTAAACTACGTTCAAGAGAGGGAAATAGATGAGGTATTGCCTGGGCATAGTTCCAAACATGGGTACAGGAGCCGTGGCAGCAACCCCGGTTGTCGCTGCAACCTTCGAAACACCATAGACGCCCATCTGTTTGTCTAAGCACTGTGGGGGATTTTAGAATGGTCAGATTGGCTGCGACGGCTTCGATGACTTCGGGAGGGATAGTTGAATCATAGAATGTATCTCGGAACAGAGCCGTTTTACGACGCAGATCATCATAGTTTCGGCGCCAGTAGCGTGCGACTTCCTTGATGTTCTTAAACCGGCCGGCATACCAGGGAACGTAGGCACGGGAACAACATTCACTGTCTTCGCAAGCCGGCGCATCCGGCGCATCTTTGCCGAGGCGCATGTCACTTTTAGGGACATACCAGGCAAACATCAGACGGACAGTTTTCTCTTGGCCGGGTTTCAATGTGAATGGCACGAAGAGCGACGCCCCCGGGCACGATCCATCAACAGGAGGATTCTCGAGTAGTCGAGCCTCCTGAATGTTTTTCCAGGCCAAAGTAACAGAATCCCACCAGCCACCCTTGAACCAGCAGTGGTCGACAATGACATTATTGTCGTCGACGAACAAAGCAAAAGAACCCAGATTCTCTGGTTTTTCCCCGGTCCCTTCCTGGTGGAGGATAAAACCGTTTCGGATAGGCAAGATAGTATTTCCTGCCCTGCCAATAGCCATGAAGTTTTTCGTATTGTAAGAGAATATGGCATCGAAGGTCTCGGATGAGGTGTTCTTGAAACTGTATTCCAGAGCACCGACCGGCAGAGAAGCATTATCCGGATCTCCAGGGATAAATGGGCTCCAACCAGTTACTTTGATCAGCAACGGAACTTCCCGGTCTCTGAGGGTAACTGTGCCAAAGGGGAATCTTGCCAGAAAGGATGCCTGATCAAATCTTGGCAAGCCGTAGCTGCTCCCAGCCGCACCGTTACCGGTGTTGGGGGCGCCGAATATTTTCCATGCAGGCACCGGGCCTTCAAGTACTTTTGCCACGTTAGCTTTTGTTCCCTTGATGCACAAGGCAGCAAATGAGCAAGGTTCGTTAAAAACCTGCATGGTGTTCCTGACGGAAACATGGGATATGGCCCCGGTTCCTTCCAAACATATCATACCTGCGCCAATTCCGCCGATAGGAAAGGCAACTCGATTCAAATAGGGATTCTCGTATGAATCATTATACTCACGATGTTGAGCCTGGACAGTCGATGCTGCGAGAAATCCGCAGAGAGCAACCAGGATAGCTATCATGTATGCCCTGGAGTTAGTGATATTAGTACTCATGATTGACCTCCAAATTGTAGTGAAATACATCCTTTTAAGTGACTATACATTGAGTTTATGTTTGCGTACAACAGTGGTCAAGACAAATTGCGGAGTTATTCTATCCCTCGTTAAATCCCGGCCCATGACTTGCCAACGCCTTTTCGCAACGATGTATTGGCAAAATAAAGCAAAAGCTTTACATTTATCAGATAAATTTGTTATTATTACGAAATCAACGACACCCAGAGTGCAAGACTTTTGTCATGCTGAACCTTGAGAGATACTGGCTATTTCGGGGCATCTTGATTCAATGAAAAGAAATTTATGGGCAATTAACTGTAATATGTCCCGGCGTCACTTTGTGAAAATGTCCGTGGCTCTATTATTGGTAATATTTGCATCAGAGACTGTACTTCTCGGAGCCGAAGGCGCGGTTTTCAAGGCCGGGGCGGCGGCGATTGACGTTACACCCGCCGAACTGCCGGTGCGGGTGCTGGGTAGCTTCCTCGAGCGTACAGCCAATAGTATTGCAGAGCGTATTCACGCCCGTTCAATCGCGTTGGACGACGGCAAGACACGCATCGCCATCGTCGTCGTAGATAGCTGTATGATCCCACGAGAGTTAATTGACGAGGCCAAGGACATCGCATCTGAAAAAACCGGTATTCCAACAGATCACATCCTTGTAGCCGCTACGCATACGCATTCGGCGCCGGCGGTGATGGGTGGCCTCGGTTGTCGTGCGGACGACAAATACCCGGTTTTTTTTGTTCCTAAAATCGCTAAGGCCATTGAGGCGGCGGTTAAGAATCTCGTCCCCGCCAGGATCGGCTGGACGGTCGTGGACGTGCCGGAATATACCCATTGTCGCCGATGGGTGCTGCGTACAGACAGGATACGGAACGACCCGTTTGGGAAGCGCACTGTGCATGCTCACATGCACCCAGGTTACCGGAATCCCGACTTCATCAGCCCGGCCGGTCCGGTAGATACAGGATTAACAGTTCTTTCGATCCAGTCACTAACAGGCCAACCAATTGCCGTAATGGCAAACTATTCCCAGCACTACAAAGGTTCCGAATCGATTTCCGGTGACTACTATGCTCGATTCGCTCGAATGATTGAAGAAATGGTTGACAGCGGTGACAATGAAACGCCGTTCGTCGGCATCATGTCACAGGGGACCAGTGGCGATCTACATTGGATGGATTACAGCAAACCGGCCAAGAACATGGGGCTGGATGAATATGCCAAGGCCCTTGCAAATATCGTCCACGAGGAATATGCGAGAATCAGATACTACGACTGGGTCCCGCTCGCCATGGTCGAGCGGAAGGTCGAATTCCGCCGCCGGACCCCCGATGCCAAACATCTGGCCCGGGCTAAGGAGATCAAATCGCAAATTCAGGGACCAATCGCCCGCAATCAGAAGGAAGTATATGCTCTCGAGGCTATCTACCTGCATGAGGAACCTGTACGGGAACTGAAACTGCAGGCACTGCGAATCGGCGACTTAGGCATCTGCGCGATCCCGAATGAAGTGTACGGAATTACCGGTATTAAGCTCAAGGAGCAAAGCCCATTTCGAACGCAGTTTAATATGGAATTAGCCAATGGTTCTGAAGGATATATCCCTCCTCCGTTCCAGCACAAGCTCGGCGGTTACACTACTTGGCCGGCCCGAACGGCAGGTTTGGAAGAGCAGGCCGAACCGGTGATTATTGAGAACCTGCTTGAGATGCTGGAGGAAGTGGCCGGCAAATCCAGACATAAAGTCGTCGAACCGCAAGGTTCGTACGCGCAGGCTGTCCTTGCCTCAAAACCTATAGCCTACTGGAGGATGAATGAATATAACGGCCGGACAGCGTTTGACTGTACGGGCAACGGCAACAATGGCAAGTATGAAGATTCTATAGCATTCTACCTGCCTGGACCGGAAGGGGAAAAATTCTCCGGGAAAAAGACCAATCGTTGTGCATTGTTCGCCGGCGGAAGAATGACAGCCCGGCTAAGCAAGTTGGGCGATCACTACGCTGTGAGCTTGTGGTTCTGGAATGGTTTCCCGCCGGACGCTCGCCAGGTTACGGGCTATCTTTTCAGCCGAGGCCTCAGCGGATTGCGAGGTGTTCATTTGGGTATTGGCGGCATAGCTGGTGCCCGGGGCAAGCTGTTATTCTCCAACGGCGAAACCGAAAAACGCATTATCCTCGAAGGCAAAACCGGAATTCCAATGCGAACATGGACCCATGTCGTGCTGGTTCGTCAAGGCCGGAATATACGCGTCTATCTCAACGGTGAGCTGGAAATCAGTGGAGAATCTCCGATCCGGTACTCGCCGGGCCTTAAAACGTTGTATATCGGTGGACGCAATGATAAGGAATTCTGCTTCGAAGGCAGAATCGACGAAGT
>CBDVBU010000176.1:0-7415 GCA_965372295.1 uncultured Phycisphaerae bacterium | reverse complement strand
CGTCTGTGGTGGATTCTCTCGGGCGAGACGCCGGCCGGCGGTAAGCGGATTTATGAGTTGAGTCGAAGTTCCGCAAACGTAAACGAAGAGCCCGGCGTACAGGTGACAAAGGATGACTCGGTACTTGTCTTACGAAAAGGCAAACAGCAGATATTGCAATATAATCATGCGATTGTACCGGCGCCCCAAGGGCAGAGCAAATTGTATGATCGCGGCGGATTTATCCATCCTTTATGGTCGCCGTCCGGTTCGATACTGACGGAAATCCATCCGAAAGACCATTATCATCACTTGGGCATTTGGATGCCCTGGACCAAAACCAAGTTCGAGGGCAAGGCCGTGGACTTTTGGAACCTTAAGTCGGGCCAGGGGACGGTTCGTTTCAACCGTTTTCTTTCGACGGCAAGCGGCCCGGTTTATGGCGGTTTTCAGGCGGAACACGATCACGTCGCTCTCCAAACCTCTTCAGGTGAGAAAGTCGTGCTTAAAGAAGTATGGGACGTTCGTGTTTATAATATCGGCGGCCCCGGCAACGGGCACTGGCTTTGGGATTTCGTCTCGACCCAGCGCTGCGTGGCGGACAGCCCCTTGCTGCTCGAGAAGTATCGCTACGGCGGCTTCGGCTTCCGCGCTACCGCCGACTGGAAGGACGAGACGGCGGCATACCTGACGAGCGAGGGAAAAACCCGCAAGGACGGCCACGCAACGCGGGCGAGGTGGTGCGACACGGCGGGCGTCACCGACGGAAAGTGGAAGGGCATTACGTTCTTCAGCCATCCGCAGAATTTCCGCCATCCCGAAGCGATGCGTATCTGGCCCGGCTTCGACCAGGAAGTATTTTTCAACTGGGCGCCCGTGCAGACGGGTGACTTCGAGATGAAACCCGGCGAGGATCATGTTTTTCGGTATCGCCAATACGTGCACGAGGGCAAGGTCGATGTCGAGAGAACCGAACAGCTCTGGAACGACTTTGCACACCCGCCGGAAGTTTCCGTTGAAACGGTCCGGCCGGGCAATGCCGTCATTTTGTTTGATGGAAAGGACTTTTCGCATTGGACGGCCGGAAGTGATAATAAGATAAAATGGAAACGCGTCGGTCGCGCCATGAAGATTGTGCCGAAGAGCGGCAGCATAATGACCAAGCAGGACTTTTCTGATTTTAAAATGCACATTGAGTTTAAGACGCCGCAGTTACCGGTGAATGTCAAGGGTCAGGGTCGTGGCAACAGCGGGATATATATTCAGCGCCGGTACGAGCTTCAAATTCTTGATTCTTATGGCCTCGCGCCAAAGAAAAACGAGTGCGGATCGCTGTACAAATTCAGAGCACCGGACAAAAACGTCTGCAGGATGCCGGGTCGGTGGCAGAGCTACGATATTGTGTTTCACGCTGCGAAGTTTGACGGCGGCAGGAAGGTCAAAAAAGCTCGAATTACCGTATGGCAAAATGGCGTTTTGATTCACAATGACGTCGAGTTGGAGAACAAAACCGGCGCCGGTCGGCCGGAAGGACCCGAGCCGGGACCGATACTGCTGCAGGAGCACGGTAATGAGGTCTGGTTCCGTAATATCTGGATTGAACCTCTGTGAGGAATTTCCGGAACCGGCTCACGGACATGGCCGGGAAAGGATCGAGGGCTTCTTAGCCTTAAAATTTGAATTGCACTACGATTGCCGTAGGCTATAATGCCTTGAGGCGTTGACTCTAATGGAGTGGTGCATTTTACAGAAATCTTCAATATTCTGAAAAGGAGAATGAGAAATGGCAAGACCTATAACACTTTTTACCGGCCAGTGGGCGGATTTACCGCTGGAAGAAATAGCAAAGAAGGCGGCAAGCTGGGGCTACGTCGGGCTGGAGCTGGCCTGCTGGGGCGACCATTTCGAGGTGGATAAGGCCCTTGAAGATGACGGCTACTGCAAGGCCAAGCGCGCTCTACTGAAGAAGCATGGGCTTGAGGTTTTCGCTATCTCGAACCATCTTGTGGGCCAGGCTATCTGTGACAATATCGACGAACGCCATCAGGCGATTTTGCCCGCGGATGTCTGGGGCGATGGCGAACCTGAAGGCGTCCGTAAACGCGCCGCCGAAGCGCTCATCAAATCGGCCAAAGCCGCCAAGAAACTCGGCGTCAAGGTCGTTAACGGCTTTACCGGCAGCTCGATCTGGCACATGGTGTACTCGTTCCCGCCGGCCTCGCCGGAGATGATCGATGCGGGCTACGCCGATTTCGCCAAACGCTTTAAGCCCATCCTCGATGCCTTTAAGGCTGAGGGCGTCAAGTTTGCCCTGGAAGTGCATCCTACGGAGATTGCTTTTGATATAGCCTCGGCCGAGCGGGCAATCGATGCCGTAAAAGGGCATGAATCCTTCGGCTTCAATTACGATCCAAGCCATCTCGGCTACCAGGGTGTGGATTACGTCAAGTTCATCCGTACTTTCAGCGACCGTATCTACCACGCCCACATGAAGGACGTTTGGTGGGGTCACGGGGACGGCACAGTTGGTGTCTTTGGCGGCCATATAGATTTCGCCGACCCGCGCCGCTACTGGGATTTCCGGTCGATCGGCCACGGCGATATCAACTTCGAGGAAATCATCGTTGCTTTGAACGATATCGGATATCAAGGCCCGCTTTCTGTCGAGTGGGAAGACAGCCGAATGGACCGCGAGCACGGGGCGGCAGAGGCCTGCGAGTTCTTCAAGAAAGCCGACTTCAAACCGTCTCAGGTTGCCTTCGATGCTCAGTTTGACAAATAATCCGGATAAACGTTTTCAGGCTCCCAGGCCTATAATCGTGGGTTTGGAAGCTTTTAGATTAAGAGAGAGTTGATCATGACCAATGGGAATCGTATCAACCGGCGCCAGTTCCTCACAAGGACAGCCAGCGCAGCTTTTGGGGCAATAAGTTTCCCGTACATCATTCCATCGTCGGCTCTCGGACAGGCCGGCAATGTCGCGCCGAGCAACCGGATAACTATGGGTTGTATCGGCGTAGGCGGCATGGGCACAAATAATATGAGAGGATTTATGTCCAATCGCGATGTGCAGGTCGTGGCCGTCTGTGATGTTGTAAAAGCCAGCGACCAGTACGGGCACTGGTATAAAAGAGGGTGGAAAGGTTCATGGTTTGGGCGTGAACCGGCCCGGAATATTGTAGAAGAGCACTATGCCGGCCGGAAAGAATCCGGCACCTTTAAAGGATGCTCTGCTTATCTCGATTTTCGCCGGCTTCTGGCCCGAGACGACATTGACGCTGTCTGTATTACTACTCCTGACCACTGGCATGCCATACCTGTGATTATGGCGGCAAGGGCCGGCAAGGATATTTACTGCGAAAAACCGTTGAGCCTGACAATCGCCGAGGGCCGGGCCATGGTCGAGGCCGTCCGGCGCTACGGCGTCGTTTTCCAGACAGGCAGTCACCATCGATCCGCCGATCAACATTTACGTTTTGTCTGCGAACTGATACGTAACGGGCGAATCGGTGAGCTGAAAAAAATCGTTGTATTCCTCAACGGCAGCAGCATCCACGGCCCCTGGCATTCCATGGGCGTGCCGAAGGATTTTGATTACAATATGTGGCTCGGTCCCGCCGCCTGGGCGCCGTATTACGAAGACCGCTGTCTTTACAGCTTTCGTTACATTCTTGATTATTCGGGTGGGGAAACGACGAACACAGGTGCGCATTGTTACGACATAGCCCAATGGGCCAACGATACGGAACGTACCGGGCCAGTGGAGATCGAAGATTTAGGTGCTGAATTTCCCGGAGATGGCCTTTACACTGCGCCAAATAAGATTCACTTCCGGGCCAGATACGCTAATGGAGTAGAGCTGATTAACCAGCCGTTTGGTCGCGGCGAGATGCGGCGTTTCGCGCGTTTTGAGGGTAGCGAAGGATGGATTGACGCCGGTTGGGGGATATTTCGAACTCATCCGGAGTCGCTGAAAACATCCGTGATAGGGCCGAATGAGGTTCACCTATACGAGAGTAATGACCACAAGCGAAACTTCCTCGATTGCATCAAGACGCGGCACGAGCCGATAACTTCCGTGGAAGTCGGCCATCGTTCCTGCACCGTCTGTCACCTGGGAAATATCGCCATGATTCTCAAGCGAAAATTGCATTGGGACCCTGATAAAGAACACTTCGTCAACGACAACGAAGCCAACCGTATGCTGAGCAAACCGATGCGGGCGCCCTGGCACCTTTGACATTTACTATTTATTGTTCGGATAGTGAGGAGTTTTTATGATAAAGGAAAGAGAACTTAATCGGCGCCAGTTCATCAAACAAATTGCCGGAACCACAGCGGCGGCGATGGCTTTTCCGTACATTGTTCCGGCGTCCGCATTAGGCCGGGCCGGCAATGCTGCGCCGAGTGAGCGGATTACATTAGGCTTTATCGGCACGGGTAAGCAGAGCAAGCATCTGATGAGGTCTTTTCTGAATTCTCCCGGAACTCACGTTGTTGCCGGCTGCGATGTTGACAAACTCAAGCTGCAGCGCGGCAAGAAAATTGTCGAAGACCACTATGCCGGCAAGAATGGCGGCTCATACAAGGGGTGTGATACGTACGGTGATTTTCGCGACGTGCTTGCCCGAGACGATATTGATGCCGTCGTGATCTCGACCCCCGACCACTGGCATGCGATTACGGTTATCCAGTCCGCACAGGCGGGCAAGGATATCTATTGTGAAAAACCGCTTTCGCAGACTATCGAAGAGGCCAGGGCTATGGTCAACGCCGTCAGGCGTTACGGGCGAGTTTTCCAGACCGGCAGCATGCAGCGCTCGGACTGGCATTTCCGCCTGGGCTGTGAGTTGGTCCTAAACGGCTACATCGGCGAGTTAAAACACGTAACCGTCGGTGTTGGCGGACCCGCCGCAAACCCGCCACTTCCCGCTCAGCCGGTGCCTGATTATCTCGATTGGAACATGTGGCTCGGGCCGGCGCAGTGGAGGACTTATCACTCGGAACTGTCCCCGCACCTGAGCTGGGACGGCTTTCCGCATTGGCGCAATAACAGCCGTTTCGGCGGCGGCGGCATGACCGACTGGGGTGCGCACCACTTCGATATCGCCCAGTGGGGCATGGGAATGGATGAGAGCGGCCCGGTTGAAATTATTCCGCCGGACGGCAAAGATTATAAAGTGCTCACCTATAAATACGCAAGCGGCGTTACGATGACGCGTGATAAGGCAAACGGAGTTTTATTTACCGGCACCAAAGGCGAGGTCGAAACCAATCGCGGGCATCTGCGCACCGTGCCTGAGAACCTCAAGAATAAGCAGCTCGATCCCAATGAAATTCATCTGTACGAATGCAGGAACCATTACACCGACTGGCTGGATGCCATACGCAAGCGCAGCAAGCCGATTTGCGATATAGAGACCGGCTGCCGTTCTGTTTCGGTTTGCCATTTGGGTAATATCGCTTATAGGCTTGGTCGGCCGCTGAAGTGGAACCCGAAACGTGAAGTGTTTGTCGGAGACGCCGGAGCTAATCGTTTACTTTCACGACCCATGCGCAGCCCCTGGCACCTCTGAAATTTATGATTTGCGATTTATGAATAGAGGCGTTTTATGATAAAGAGAAAAGAAATGAACCGGCGTCAGTTCCTGAAAAATGCAACCGGAATTACCGCCGGAGCGATTGCATTTCCGTATATTGTTTCTTCGTCGGCGTTGGGTAATGCCGGAAACGTAGCGGCGAGCAACAGAATCGTGATGGGATGCATCGGTATGGGCGGCATGGGAACCGGTGACATGCGCGGTTTCCTTAGCAAGAAAGAAGTGCAGGTTGTGGCCGTCTGCGATGTCGATAAGAGCCAGCGCGGCAAGGCCAAGAAGAACGTTGACGAGAAGTACAAGAATAACGACTGCAAAACGTACCTGGATTTCCGGGAAGTAATCGCACGCGATGATATCGATTCACTGTCGCTGGCGATGCCGGACCACTGGCATTCTATTCCTGCCGTCATGGGCGCCCGCGCCGGCAAGGATATCCATGCGCAAAAGCCGCTGGCCCGCACTATTGCAGAAGGGCGCGCCATCTGTGACGCGGTCAAGCGTTACGGCATCATCTGGCAAACAGGAAGTCAGCAGCGCTCGGGCCGGGATTTCCACCGCGCCTGTGAGCTGGTTCGCAACGGGCGCATCGGTAAGGTAACACGAGTCAAAGTCGGCCTGCCGACAGGAGGCGGCACAGACAATAAGCCCGTCCAGCCGGTACCCGAAGGTGTGGACTGGAATTTCTGGCTCGGCCCGGCTCCCTGGGTGCCGTACAGAGGCATTATGCACTGGAACTGGCGATGGATGATGGACTACTCCGGCGGACAGCTGACCGACTGGGCGGGCCATCACATCGACATCGCTCACTGGGGTCTGGACCAGGAGCGCACCGGGCCGGTAGAGATTGAAGGGTCAGGTGTTTATCCCAGGGACGGCATCTACGATGTACCGATGGAGTACAAATTCACCTGCAAATACGCCAACGGTGTTGTTATGACCGTAGCCAATAACAAGCAAATTCCGCAGGGCACAAAGTGGTACGGAGAATCGGGAAAGTGGATTTATGTCAAGCGCGGCAAGCTCGAGGCGAATCCTGCAAGCATTCTGAAAGAGGTCATCGGCCCGGACGAAATCAAATTGTACAAAAGCCGGGATCACAGGCAGAACTTCCTGGATTGTATCAAAAATCGTAAAGAGACGATCGCGCCCGCAGAGGTTGCTCACCGGTCCATCAGTGTCGCCCTATTGGGCGAAATCGCGATGCTCACCGAGAGAAAATTGCAGTGGAACCCGGATAAGGAGATATTCCTTAACGATGAGCAGGCCAACCGGATGCTCTCTCGTCCGATGCGCAGTCCCTGGCACTTATGAAAAAAGATTATCGATTATTGAAGTGATAAGTAGAATGAAAGGAGCAAAAATGAGTAAGAGGTCAAAATTTATTAGCGCTGCTTTGCTGGGCCTCTGGTGTTTGTCGGTGCTTACGGGTCCTTTGCAGGCGGCCTCGCCGGAGAAGCTGCGCGACCTGACAGCAGATGAGGTGCAAAAAATTGAGAATGCTGTGCCCAAGAAACCGACAGTCCGACCGGCCAAGCCAAGAAAAATTCTGGTCTTTTGGCGCTGTGAAGGTTTCTATCACAAGAGTATTCCGGTTGTCAACGAGGCCCTTAAAATTATGGGCCGAAAGACCGGTGCGTATGAAGTTACCGTATGCACGGATGATTACTCGATATTCACACCGGCCAAGCTCAGGCAATTTGACGCCGTATGTTTGAACAATACCACCCACTTGAAATTCGATCCTAAAAAGACGCCCGAACGCTGTAAGGCTCTGATGGATTTTATCAAAGGTGGAAAAGGTATTGTTGGTATCCACGCGGCGACGGATAATTTCTA
>CBDVBU010000175.1:0-7417 GCA_965372295.1 uncultured Phycisphaerae bacterium | reverse complement strand
GGTCCCTGTCGCCTATGCCGTCGCGCCAGTCGTAGCCGCTGACGAAGTTTCCGCCGGGCCAGCGATACATCGGGGCGTTCAACTCTCTTAGCAACTCCAGCGTATCGGCACGCATGCCTTCGATGTTGTCCGCCGGCATAACCGAGACGGTGCCCACAAAGCACGGGCCCTGTGAGACTTCGATTTCCAGTTTTCCCTTAACCGTGTCGGCGCCTGCAGTGAACTCGAAGGGGTACTTGCCGTAGTCATTCGCGACAACCAGGGTCTGAGTGGATTCTTGTTGATCGGGCTTGTCGCCCCAGACCAGAGATATCGAGACGGTTGTATTTTGCCGCTGGGGCTTGAGATAGATATAGCCAATGTATTTCTTATTTTTCACCAGCCCCAGGTCGAGCTGCCGGATGCCACCGCCGGGCTTGATTAGCGGCGTGTGCTCGCCGACGAAGGGACCTTCCTTTACCATCGACACCGAATCGGCCGGACCGATGATTTGCCAGGGTGAAGCGCCTACGACCGCGAATGGACTATCTTTAGAGACGGCCCGCTTACCACGATAGGGATCGTACTTCGGTGTGATTGGAAAATAGAACTTCCGGTCTTCGAGCATTTCGGCCCAGATACCGCCGTAAATGCAGCGTCCGAGGTGTTCGATGAACTGGCCGTAGACAAATTTGGAAATCGGTTCGCCGGTCTTACCGGCATCAATCATTACTGAATGTTGCCGGCCGACTACAACTACCGGTTGAAAGGTGCCGGCCAATAGTATGGCTGCCAGAAATCCGGCACAAACAAAACGTGCTTTTAACATTTCAAATCTCCTTTCCAATTTGCACCAAACCCCTTTTTCGCTTCCGCAAACAGCTAACGAGAATCTAATCAGAAACATTTTAAGGCGAATCAGGAGAAATGCAATTCAATAATGTCTTTGTCGTTGAGGACGTGGTTTCTCTGGGTGTTTTGGCCGTCGTAGACGCCGGCGCCCCAGATTCTTGCGAATTTTAATTTTTCAGCCAACTGGCGATGAATGTCGGTGGCCAGGTCCATGACGGTTGAGCCGGCCGGCAGTGTGAACGGTTCGGTCATGTCCGCGGGCTTGCCGGGCGGCTTGGCGTAAACGCGGATTATTTTTAATAAACGGTAGAATACGCCGGCGAGCTCTTTAAGACCTGTGCCGGTCACGGCGGAAATCTCTACGAATTCCAGGGGACGCTTACACAGTTGCTTTAAGTTTTCAAGTGCACCGGCTTTTGCGATGTCGGATTTTGTACAGATGCAGAACGCTTCCTTGGCAAGAGCGTTGCCATGATCGTCGGAAGCAGGAGTTTCAGCGTCGATGAGCAGGTCCCTCGATTCCAGAAAGTCCATACAGACGCCGAACTGCTCGGCCACGTCGCCGGAGAGGTCGATGACAATCGCGACCATGTCACAGTTCCGGTACGTTCCTACCTGGCCCGGCGCGCTGTAGTCGGCGGTAATCGGCGGCATATCAACCAATTGGATATGAATGTCCTCGAACGTTACCATCCCCGGCACGGGCCCGCCCGTTGCGAAAGGGAAATCAGCCACGTGGACCTTCGCGTTGGTCAGGGCGGCGACGATGGAACTCTTGCCGCAGTTAGGCGTTCCTAAAAGAACGATTTGACCCGCCCCGCCCCGAGGCACGTGAAATATATCAACGTGAGAGCCGCCCTTTTTCTGCGTGCCGGCGTCTTTCAGCCTGCTCAGTTTCTTACGCAGGTCGGCCTTCAAGTGGTCCGTGCCCTTATGCTTGGGCATCACGGCCAGCATCCGCTCGAGCGCGAGGATCCGCTCCTCGTTTGTCGTGGCGCTTTTATACCACTTCTCAGCCTTAAAATACTCCGGTGTCAAATTCGCCGGCATTGTTTATCCGATCTATTGGAAGAAGAGACAGTTCATCCAAAACACAAAAAACATCGGGTCCATCTACAATGACTGATCACCATTACCTATCGCTTCTCCGTTCGGGCACATGTCCCACCGGGGAGAGAAATCCCGGTGAGACGTTCCAAGGGTGTCCGTCGTCGGTCAGAATGGTGACCGTTTTTTTGTTGAGCCTTTGAACGATCCCGCTCTTCCATTTACCGGTAGACGCCTGGAATCCGACCCGGTCGCCGATATTGAACCGAGACATAAGCGCTGTGCTTCGTGCCTGGGCGATCAGCTTCAGGCGTTCGACGACAAGACGATTGAGAAAACGCAAGTCTTCCTCACCCAGATGCCGAATTGCCTCCGCAGCAGTGTTTCTATCCTTTAATATGAAGCGTTCATCCGCCATGAATCAACCTGTCACTAACTCGGCGACGAGGTCTCCGACTTCGCTTGTGGAGTAGCCCATTCGGCGAGCCTGCATTGATTTAAGCTTGTTGGCGGTGGCGAACTTGACCGCATCCTCGATGCACTTACCGGCTTCTTCCTCGCCAAGGGTCTCCAGCATCATTTGCCCGGCACAAATCGCCGCCAGCGGATTGATAACGCCTTGGCCGGTATATTTCGGCGCGCTTCCGCCGATAGGCTCGAACATACTGACGCCTTCCGGATTGATATTTCCGCCGGCAGCTATGCCCATACCACCCTGGACCATCGCGCCGAGGTCGGTGATTATATCGCCGAACATGTTGCCAGTGACAATCACGTCGAACCATTCGGGATTCTTGACCATCCACATGCACGTCGCATCCACGTGGTAATAATCTCTTTCGATCTCCGGATATTCCGCTTTGCCCATCTCATGGAAGGCCCGCTCCCACAAGTCGTAGATATAAGTGAGCACATTGGTCTTGCCGCACAAGGCAAGCGTGTTCTTATCGCCTTTGCCGCGTGTCTTCTTGCCGTGCTTGCGTGCGTATTCGAATGCGTACTTGAGACACCGGTCCACCTGGAAACGATTGTAAACAGCCGACTGCACGGCCACCTCTTGCGGCGTCCCTTTCATTGAGAAGCCGCCCGTGCCAGTATAGAGGTCGCCCGTGTTTTCGCGAACGACGACGAAGTCTATATCCTCGGGACCTTTGTTTTTGATCGGTGTCTCGACACCCGGATAGAGCTTGACCGGACGCAGGTTGATATACTGGTCCAGCTCAAAGCGGGCCTTGAGCAGAATGCCCTTTTCGAGGATTCCCGGTGCGACGTCCGGGTGCCCGATTGCACCTAACAGGATAGCATCAAATTGGCGAAGCTCTTCAACTCCGCTATCCGGCAGAGTCTCGCCGGTCCGTTTATATCTCTCGCCGCCGAAATCGAAATCGGTCAAATCGAGCTTGAAATTGAACTTATCCGCGGCTGCTTTTATGACTTTTACAGCTTCGGCTGTTACTTCCGGCCCGGTACCGTCGCCCGGCATTACTGCAATCTTATACGTTGCCATTTCTACCTTTCTGTTTCTATTTGTTCTAACTACATCTGCATTCGAAGCAGGCTTGAAACCTGCTAACTAATTATCTCGTATCGTTCGATTCGGCAAATCGCACTTTTTTTGCCGTCTCTATTGTAAAGCTGCCGGCTTCGGCGTCGAGTATCCGGCTGCCATTGAAACTCAGGTTCTCAATAACCACGTTTTCGACGTTGTGTGCGTCATTATATCCGATCAAGTACGATTTGGGAAGCTTCAGTCCTGTAACGGCAATGTTCTTAAAGTAAATATTCCTGATATGCCCGCGATGAGCCGCATATTCTTGTTCTTTACCTGCTTTAGGACGGACCCACTGACCCAGCGGGCTTCTCTTACGCTTAGGATTCTGGCGGGCAAGCTCCCACGGGCAGTCCGCGCTGTATATCGACAGCCCTACTCTCAGCTCAATTAGCTTGTCCCGCGAGTCCTCGACGCGAATATCTTCAAAACGTATATTCTCGACCGTGGCAAAATCGCCGTTATGAATCGTAAACGTTCCACCTCGCTCGACGTGGATTATATCGCAGTTCTTGAACAGGATGCCGCTTATCTTTTTTGTCTGAAGCTCGAAACCGATCTCCATCGCGTTGCCCCACTCGGCATTCCACAGGACCGTGTTGATGACGCTGACGTTCTCGACGTTACGCAGGCCGCTTTCGCCTTCCTCGAAATATCCGGGAGAAGCTTTAACGGCGATGCAGTCGTCCTTGGTTCTCAGGAAACAGCTCTCAATGCTAAGATTCCTGCAGCCGACAATATCCACGCCGTCGTCGTTGTCGCGCCAGCCGATGACTTTAACATTAATGAATTTCACATTGTCCGACTTGACCGGCACGAGCGTCCAGCCGAAGCTGTTGAAAACGATGATACCGTTCAACTCCACATCGGAGCAGCCGGACAGTTTGACCATTTGCGTTTTGTAATCGCGATGACTGCCGTCAAGAATGCCGCGCCCGAGCACCCGAGCATTCCTGGCTCCTTCGGCTCTTATCCGGCCTCGGACAATTGCCCCGCCGGCTATATAAATTGTTTCTCCGCTGCTAAGTTTTATTTCGCCGGCCCGGTGAATCTTGCCGCCCTCGAAGTACCGGACATTCTCATCGCCCGGCTTCGGCGGGTTCTGCTCAAGCGGATTTGCAAAAAGAAACAGGGGCCGTTTGATATTGCCGTTTATCTCAACGCTCAGATTGCAGGGCCGATCAAGTTGGAAGCTAACGGCTCTGCCCTTAACCGAATAGGCGATACCGTGATTCTTCGGCCGAATATCGACCGTCTCGATATCTCTGCCGGGTATTACCGAGACGTTCACCTTACCGTTGAACGAGAAATATGCAAACGCCGCCGCTTTCGAATCATAGACGGCCGTTTCGTTGCCGTCGATCTTTACGACAAAATCGTCCGCCCGGTCCGCGCCGGCCGGTGCCGGATATGTCACCACCGTCGCTTCTGCACCCAAAGCTCCAGCCGCCAAACAACCGAGCGCGGTATAAATCAATACAATGAATATGGCCTGAGATATTCTCTTTGTTTCCATGTAACATTCTTTCATTTGAGTTCACTGCCGCATAGAGACTATGCCTGCTTCCTGAAATGCTTCAACTGCTCCGGAGTCGGCACTGGGGCCTGCGTTTGCTTGAGCCCTCGCGGCTGCAGCGGGCGGAGCGTGGGCGCCTTTTCCGGCATCCTGGAGGCCAGGTCGTTCTTTTCGCCGATATCGTCTTTCAGATTGTACAATTCAATGCTGTTGTCTTCGTACCATTCGATGAGCTTGTAATCGCCGGCGCGAATTGCCCCGCTGGGTTTGTTGCCACTTCCGTGATAGTGCGGGTAATGCCAGTAAATGGCCTTGCGCTTCAGATTGCCTGTACCCTTCAGCAGCGGCACCATGCTCACGCCGTCAACATGCTGTCTGGGCAACAGGGGCAAACCGGCCATCTGCAGCATGGTCGGATAGAAATCCGTGCTGGTAACCGGCTCGCTGCATACGTTGCCCGGCCGAACCACGCCGGGCCACTTGATAATCATCGGCTCGCGAATCCCCCCTTCGTACAGCCATCCCTTACCGGCACGCAGCGGCAGATTGCAAGTCGGCCCCTCCCGAGCCACGGTGGAGAGCCCGCCGTTGTCCGACATGAATATAACCGCCGTATTGCCGGCCACGCCCAGTTCGGCCAGCTTGTTCATCACCCGGCCGACGCTCTCGTCCACACTCTGCACCATCCCGGCGTAGGCCGGATTGTCCTGGATCTGCCTGGTTTTGTATCGGCCATACACTTCAACAAAGCGAGGTCCGTCGGTCCTGGGCAGCATCTCGTCCTTGGACTTGTACTTGTCCGTCAGGTCTTGCTTCGATTCGATCGGCGTGTGCACCGCATAGTGCGAGAGGTACAGCAAAAAGGGCCTGTCCTTGTTAGCATCCAGAAACTTGAGCGACTCATCGGTCAGCCTATCCGTCAGGTACTCGCCTTCGGCGCCGCCGGGGGGCATCGTCTCCAAAGTCCGGTTCCTCTTCTTGTAGGGCCAGAAATATGTCGGCGGCGCGCCGGAGTAATCCCCGCCGATGTTGATGTCGAAACCTTGCCGGTCGGGATAATACTTCGCCCGGTCAGAGTCTCTCGTTGATAAATGCCACTTGCCGACAAAACCGGTGGCGTAGCCGGCCTGCTTCAATGCCTCCGCGATTGTCACTTCCTCGAGCGGCAGATAATGTCGATAATGCGTCGGCTCGTTCGGCCCTCCGATCCATTGAGTGATGCCCAGCCTGGCCGGGTACTTGCCCGTCATGATACTGCCCCGTGTGGGCGAGCAAACCGGACAGGCCGCGTAGGCGTCCGTAAAACGCATCCCCTGGCTCGCGAGCCTGTCAATGTTGGGCGTCTCGTAGAAAGTGCTGCCGTAGCAACTCAAATCTGTCCAGCCCAGATCGTCAATCAGGAAGAAGACGAAATTCAGTTTCTTGCTCTTTCTCTGTGCGGCCGCTGCTTGTTGTTCGAGGCCCAAACCAGCCGGCCCAGCCAGCACCGCCGCGCCGAAGCCGATAACCTTCAAAAAATCTCGTCTGTTCATAATTTACTCATATTGAATATTTCACGAATAAAGATTCACTGTATTGACTAGTCGCCGATACTCTATATCCCAAAGGCCGGATTATCAAGAAAATCTCTTAGAAGCCGCCGAATAAGCGATGTGAATGAATCTGGATGGGAAAATATTTCAAGACAGTCGCCGGACTACCAATCTTATGGCCCTACTATCTGAACGGCTCCTATTTCCAATTACACGTTGCCCTTCAAATACCTCTGCCTTTTCGGTGCTGGAAATTTTTCTATTGCATACCGCAGCATAGTCCGGGGCATTTGTCTGCAATATTTCTTCAGGAATTTTTCTTCCGTTTCAATGTTTCGCTTGCCGATTTCTCTGAGCATCCAACCGACCGCTTTGTGGATCAGATTTTCTTTGTCCAGCAACAGAATCTCCGCAATTCTTAGCGTATCTGCAAATTCGCTGTGCTTGATGAAATGAAACGTGGACATGATTGAAATTCTGCGTTCCCACAACATATCGGAAACGGCAAGATCGTAAAGAGGCCTTTTGTCGCCACCCCGAAGGTGCGCACCGATGATATGTTCGGCCGAGCTGTCAACCAGGTCCCAGTTGTTTATGAACCTTGTGTTCTCAAGATACAGGGTGTATATCGCCCTTCTGCCTTCGTCGTTTGCTTTCTTGAACATGGCCACCAGCAGAAGAAGGGACAGTAATCGCTCTTCATGAAATTCGGATTTGAGCAGCCGGGAGGCTTGTTCGACTGAAACTCCACGATATTGTCCGGCTATCTTTCTTAACGCCGGCACACGAATACCCAGGAACTTGTCGCCGTGACCATATTGCCCTTTCCCGGTTTGGAAGAACCTTTGAGAATGTTCTGCGATTTCCTTGTCGGCCAATCGCCTCAGTTCCTTCTGAATGCCGAGCACTCGATCATTTGTCATCGTGTGTTTCACCAAAAAT
>CBDVBU010000174.1:0-7445 GCA_965372295.1 uncultured Phycisphaerae bacterium | reverse complement strand
CCCGACCCGTCGAGGGTCAAGAGCCCGGTGGGACGACAGTACATCCACCACGTATGGGGCTTTACCCTGGGTGTGTCAGGGTTCACGGTCCAGCCTTTGTGGTGGCATTACAAGTACGAGCCGGACCGGCACTTCCTGGAGGAAACGGCCTATCCGGCCGTTCGGGACGTCGCGGTCTTTTACTCCGATTTTATCGACCAGTGCGAACGCAAGGACGGCCGAGCCGTGCTGGCGCCCTCCGTTTCGCCCGAACATTGGGGCTGGACCGCGAACTTCGAGCGTAACCGCAATTGCACGTTCGACATCGCCATGGCACGTTATATCCTCAAGGCTGCCATTGAAGGTGCGACGACTTTACGGCGCGATCCGGAGCTCGTGACACGCTTCAGACGGGTACTGGCCCTGCTGCCTGATTATCCCTGTACACAGGCCGAGACGCCCGTCGTGGTCGATGTAGAGGATGCACCGCCGACCAATTACAATATCGTCGTGCCAACTACGCCGGTCTTCCCGTGCGATGTCGTCACGTGGCAATCTTCGGCCGGGCAGCGAGAGCTGTTCTCGCGTACGATCGAGTCCATCCAATGGAACGGCAACAACTCGATGGTGATGCTCGGCGTCGCCCGGGCCCGACTGGATATGCCTGGAACGCTCGACTGGATACGGGAGGAAGTCAAGGCCCGGTTGCGACCCAATGGCACACTTACACTGAACCGCCTCGGCGCACACTTCAACAGCTTTGGCCACTATACAGAACAGTTCGCGGCCACTATGGTTTTATCCGAACTACTGCTCCAGAGTGTCGATGATGTGATCCGCGTGTTTCCGGCGTGGCCCGAGCGGCAGGACGCCCGCTTCCAGCGCCTTCGTACTCAGGGCGGATTTCTGGTGTCGTCGAGTTTCGTAGCCGGCAAAATCGATTCGGTCGAGGTTGAGTCCACGGCGGGAGGACCGCTGCGGCTCGTCAGTCCGTGGAAGAAAATCGCCGTTCGTCCTTCTACAGAGATACAGTCTCGGTCACTTGCGCCAGACGCCGAGGGAATAGTGCAAGTGTCTACCCATCCGGGTGACCGTTTGATTTTCGAAGCGTATCGGACGGACGTGAAAGTGCAGTGATAAATTGTGGGGTGAAGGTTCGCTGGAAATGGAGAGACAGATGCTCACAAGGAGAGAGTTCCTAAAAAATGCGTATTTGTTTGCCGGCGCTTGTGCTGTCCCCTGGCTGGCAAGCTCCAGCGAGGCGGATAACAGGAAGAAGCCCAACATCATCTTCTTTTTTATCGACGACATGGGATGGCAGGACACGTCCGAACCGTTCTATGAGCAGGTAACCGAACTAAACAAGCGCTACCATACCCCTCACATGGAGCGACTTGCCGATCAGGGGATGAAGTTTACACAGGCCTATGCCTGCGCCGTCTGTTCACCGTCTCGGATCAGTCTGATGACGGGACTGAACGCCGCACGGCATGGAGTTACCAACTGGACGCTCAGAAAAGACAAATCTCCCGACTGGAAGCACCCGAAGGTGCAGCCGCCGGACTGGAATGTGAACGGGCTCAGTCCGGTTCCCGACATTGACCGAACGGTTCATGCCGTGACCTTGCCCATGTTGCTGAAAAAGGCTGGCTATCGAACCATACACATAGGCAAGGCACACTTTGGAGCCAAGGGAACACCCGGCGAGGATCCGAGGAATCTGGGCTTCGATATCAACATTGCGGGTCATGCCGCCGGTGGGCCGGGCAGCTACCACGGCAAGAACAATTTCAGCGCCGCGTGGCGCAAGGGTGATCGTATCTGGGACGTCCCCGGTCTGGACAAATATCACGGCCAAGATGTTAATCTCACCGAGGTCTTGACGATTGAAGCCAACAAGGCGGTGGATCGGGCCGTGGCAGACGGCCGGCCGTTCTACCTGTACATGTCTCACTACGCCATTCATGCCCCTTGGGAGAAGGATGATCGTTTCTATCAGAAGTACGTCAAAGCGGGATTAAATGAGTTCCATGCGACGTATGCCTCGATGATTGAGGGCATGGATAAATCCCTCGGCGATATCACAGCCAACGTGAATCGGCTTGGAATAGAGCGCAATACAATTGTTGTGTTCATGTCCGACAACGGCCAGCCCAGTCAGGCTGCCCGTAATGTGCCTTTGCGAGGACACAAGCTGACACCTTACGAAGGCGGGACACGCGTACCCATGATTGTGAGATGGCCGGGCGTTACGGCACCGGGCTCTTTGTGCGATGACTATGTCATCATCGAAGACGTTTTCCCCTCCTTCCTGGAGATGGCTGGCATAAGCGACTATCGCCAGATCGGGGGGACCATTGACGGTGTCAGCTTTGTTCCCCTGCTGAAACAGGAGGCCGGGCATCCCAAGGGGGATCGTGCTATATTCTGGCATTTTCCACATACCTACGATCAGCCGCCGTACAGTTCCGTGCGCAAAGGCGATTGGAAACTGATCTGCCATCATGCAGACGGAAGGCTCGAATTGTTCAATCTGAGAGAGGATATCAGCGAGCAGAATGAGCTTTCGAACAAGGAGCCAAGGAAGCTTCGGGAGATGGCCGGGGTTCTCTCGGATTTCTTGCGCGAGACAAGAGCGCGTTTGCCGATCGACAAGGCAACCGGTAAGAAGATCGCGTATCCGGTGGATCTGCTCGGGCGGACACGTTCTTGGTAAGCGAAGTAAGAAACTTCTGGCCGGTGGACCTACACAGAGGGCAAGTTGTTTGACTCTATTCGAGACTTGCGGCCCTTCCTTTTTACAACCATACACACCAATTATCACTATTGCACCTATTGCAGCCCTTTTTATGTGCACAAGCAAGCCCACAGTATCTCTCAGAGTAGCCCTCAATAGTGTTTTATAGCCGCAGAATGGACGATCTGCCCTTCGTGGTCATATTTAATTAAGATCGCGCTTTAAATCGACTTCTATGGTGTACTGAATCTACTGAATATTGTTGAAACTGAGATGAAATTACGTTATTATAAGATTTGAAGTTCGCAGGAGTGTTTCAGAGAAGTATATATGGGAAATCCCGGTTAATAGAGTTACTGATTTCATTGGGAGGATTCTGCAATATGACTCGCCACCGTCGCAAGGGATTTACCTTAATAGAGCTTTTGGTTGTTATTTCCATAATAGCAATACTAATGGCTATACTGCTGCCGTCCTTGAATCGTGTTAGAAAACAGGCGAAATTTGTTGCCTGCAAAGCAAACCTTAAATCCTATGGCCTTTTGGCATTCATGTACGCCGATGATAATGACGGTAAGATGCCCAATGCCTGGACCAGTTTTTACAGTCAACGAACCTATCGCAACGAACCCCACCGGTATTGTAGGTGGCATAATCCTGATTGGGACCTCGAAATGAATCCCCAGTACGCCGGCCCCTTTTGGCCCTATTTGAAAGGTAAAGATATTCACATTTGCCCGTCCTTTCCCAGAATCGCTAACATATTCGGCCCTTTTCATCCCGAACACGTCGAGAGTGTACCCATTAAAACAAATTACAATTACTCCATGAATTCTTATCTCAGCGATAAAAAAATTACCAGTATCAAACGTCATTCCGAGATTTTCTTCTTCGGCGAGGAAAATCTCTGGATCACCTCACCCTACAATAGTTATGCCTTCAACGACACCGCCATGTGCAATTATCAGCAGTGGGACAGTTTCGGCACGTTTCACCTGGCTCGGCATGCGGATATGGAAGATGGTGTGGTGAACGCGGTATTCCTGGACGGCCAAGTCAAGACCGTCAATCGGATAGATTCCTGGCGTTATTGTGCACCGGACGGTCAGAGTTTGTCGCCCGTGGAGAATTAGTCACTTTATTTGATTATTATTATGTTTCAGTTAAAAGGAGAAAGTTATGAAAAGGCTTAGTTTTTGGTTCTTGATTGTGACGTTGACATTTCAGGTACAGGCGGGCGTTCCCGAACCGAAAGGTGTGTGGGAATTCAATGCACCGGATCCCAGTCTTGCGACTACCGGGGCCCCTTTGGAAATCGTCGGCTCTGTCCAGGACATCGCGGGCGTGAGCGCCGAAGATGGTGCCATGAGTATCGGCGAGGGCAGTTACTACGTATGCAGGCATGGTATCGCCCCCAATGGCGACGGCGCCAAAGTAAACGAATGGACCCTGCTCATTGACTTCAGCTACCCGCCCAGCAGTCTGTCCGACCCTCCCAACGGCTACAACGATCTCTTTCAGACCGATCCGACCAACACCGATGATTCCGACTGGACCATCACTTCTTCCGGTGCGATCGGCATGAGTGCCGTTGGTTACTCCGACGCTTATAATTACACCACCCAGGCAAACACCTGGTATCGCATGGTCGTTGTGGTCGATAACGGCGTTCGACATGACCTCTACGTCGATGGTGTGGAAATCTTCAAGGGAAACCAGCAGGGAATCGACGGTCGTTTCAGTCTTGCCGATGAGCTTCTGCTCTTTGCCGCCGGCAACAACCAGGACGGCGATGATGCACCCATTAATGTATCAACTGTCGCCATCTGGGATATCCTCCTCAGTCCCAATGAAATATTGACCCTGGGTAATGCAGGTGAAAGTGTCTTCAAGGAAACCCTTGCCCCAATCGTCGATGCCGGTGTCGATCAGACTGTTGTATTGGATGTGAATTCCACGGCCATTGTCAATCTCGAAGGCATTGTTACCAATGATGATGAAAACCTGACTATCGCCTGGCAGATCATCTCCGACCAGAACGATATTGTCATCGAGCCGGCCGACAGTTCCAGTGCAACAGCAACCATAACCGCTCCCGGCCAATACGTGCTTCAATTATCTGCCAATGACGGCCTATACACCGTGACCGATGAAATGCTGATCAATACCTGGGTTCATGATTACAACAACCTGATCGTGCATTGGGATTTCGAGGAAATCTGGAACGGTCAAGATGTCAATGATGCTTCCGGCAACCTTAATTATGGCCGGATTATCGATGGCCTAGACGGCATTTCCGAATATACTCCCCTCGAAATCGGCCAGGGACTCAATCTTCTCAGCGACGAGCTGACAGTAACCGGCGATTGGTTGGCACTGGATTTGATTATGCCCGACAGCGGCACGATCGCTATGTGGGCCAAACCCATCGATTTCTATAATTACCATTCAATCTTCGATAATTCCGGCAACGGCAACGACTGGGAAATGTGGATTTACGGTGATTCTCGCGCCCGTTTCCGCGTGGAAGGCGATACTGCCGTTACGGCCAACCTGAACAACCTGGCTGAAGATGGTGACGGTCAGGGCAAATGGTGGCATTTCGCATGCACCTGGGCCCGCGATCCTAATCAGTCTGATCAGGTCGCTACCCAGTTATATGTCAATGGCAAATTGATGGATGAAAATGCGGGAACCTGGGTCGATCCCGGCACGACCTTTTTCCTGGGCGGCGGTCATCCCGACAACCATTTTTGTAACAGTACTTTCGACGACGTAATGATCTATGACAAAGTTCTACTCGGCGAAGAAGTTCTTGCGCTGGTCTATCCCGGCAACAAACCCCCTGCGGCTGAGGCCGGCGAAGAACAGACCGTATGGCTTTCGGAAGAAGGTTCAGTCTCGATCACACTGACCGGTAGTGTGGAGGATATTGACGGCAGTCCGATTGGTG
This sequence comes from uncultured Phycisphaerae bacterium, assembly GCA_965372295.1. GTDB lineage: Bacteria > Planctomycetota > Phycisphaerae > Sedimentisphaerales > Anaerobacaceae > JAFGPJ01. Next base: position 1,776 of record CBDVBU010000174.1, on the reverse strand, counting down.
AAGTGACCCAGTTGTGGCAGAAAGTCGCAGGCCCCGGTGAAACAGTCATTGAAACGCCGACTGCCGAGGAAACAGTCGTCGTCATCAACACTCCAGGACTCTATACTTTCTCACTCACCGCCGATGACGGGCAGTTTAGACATACCGATGAGGTGGTAATTGACGTATGGCCCTTTGAGGATACCGGCCTGATCGTTCACTTGCCACTTGATGGCAATACTGATGATGTTGCGGGCGGTTTTCCCACCGCTTTGATTGACGGGATCGACGGTAGTCACGAATACGTCGAAGGTGTCCACGGGCAGGGCCTGCAGTTATCCGGAACTCACGGCAATACAGATAACGATGTGGTCTCGATCGATTTTGTTTATTACGAACGCGGCTCCATCTGCCTCTGGTTCAAACCAACCGAGCTTTACAACTATAACAGCATTCTCGATAACAGTGGCGATGGCAACGACTGGGAGATGTGGATTTATGACAGCGGCGAGTTTGCCGGCCGTATTCAATCCGGGTATGTACGTGGCTTCTGGATGGAAACCCAAACCTGGTATCACATTGTAATGACCTGGCATCCCAAGCCCAATAATCCTGATGTCATTGAGCAATGGTTATACATCAACGGTGAATTGGTTACCTCGAACGAATCAGAGTGGGTCGATCCCGGAAGCACCGTTTTCCTGGGTGGCGGCCACAGCGGCAATGACGACTGCAACGGCGTCATCGACGATTTTCGGATCTACGACCGGCCCATCACCCTCATGGAAGTACAGCAATTGGCATCCCAAGGAGAATAGGGCGCCGATCAGGATATCGTTTTGGACTGTAAGGTCGATTTTGTAATGCTATAGCCTACTATTACGAAGGAGAAAAGGACAGTCCGATGCGTGAATTGGTTACTAATCTGATTGTAGGCAATACGAATACAAGGGGATTCTTCAAGCCTGATGTCCGCTCCTTTCTTAAAAAATGGGTAGCCGAAGGACCAACCCATCATTTTGCACTTGGCGCTGGTCACCATGCCCGGACAATTCAACATATCGCCGAGATATTGAATTTAGAAAGTGTTATTGTTACACTTGAGGATAAGTGAAAATGAAATACACGAATATTATCAGCCTGTTGCTGCTTGTAATCTTATTAATCCCCATACAGACACGAGCGACTGAAGAAATAGATTTTACCAATCCGTTGGTTTCCGGATTTCATAGTCCTCCTAAAGCCGCCAAACCATCGATATACTGGCTCTGGCTGAATGGATACGTAAACCGTGATTACCTGGAAACGGAGCTGAAGCAGTTCAGCGAAAAGGGTATCGGCGGTCTGTGCATATTTGATATGGGAGCACGGGGCGATACTAAGGCGGCCCCTCCAGCGGGCCCGGCGTATATGAGCGATGAATTCATCGAGAACATTGCATATACTCTGGAACTCGCCGGCAAGTTTAATCTCGATGTTCAATTAGCGGCCTGCAGCAGTTGGGACCTGGGCGGTTCCTGGGTACAGCCCCACCATGCAAGTATGGGCCTGTACCACACGAAAATCCGGGTCAATAGTGTCGCGGGCATCCTGCCCGCGATTCGAGGGCGGGACGCCCTCGACACACAAAACATAGTGCTTCCGTTGCCGGAGCTTCCTCCGAACATCCCAAGAACTCCGGACGGCAAACCCGCTTTTGTTAAGAACGTTGCAGTATTGGCCATACCGGAGGCCAAGAGACAGCCGGCACATGAATTCATATTCAAATTGCCGCGGACTGACATTCATCGCATCGAC
>CBDVBU010000173.1:0-7468 GCA_965372295.1 uncultured Phycisphaerae bacterium | reverse complement strand
GAAGGCATAGAGGGGATACCAATAAGCCCGGCAAAGTTCCTCGAGCGCCTCTCGAGCGCGGGTCTGACTCGCCTCGCCAGGTTTGGCCGCGCCCACCAGGCTCCAGTGCGTGGTGGCAAATTGTCGGGGACCGGGAACGGGCGTATCTTTCATATGCTTACTCTAACCTGACATTTCCCTATGCCTTTTCTATAAAAATAAATTACCAAATTACTTGCACCATAGGTTGATACTGTCAAAATAAGGTACTTTAATAGTGAAGGAATTGCAATGTTAAGCATGATTAATGCAATTCCACCCATGACGATAACATGAATGATGTAAACATAATAAGAATTCTTGTTCAACTCATTTCTGAGCTTTCCTTGTTTGTCTTGATAACGCCGGAACGTTTCAATCATCACGTACACAAGACAGAGCAATGAAAGGTGGAAGCAGAACCACACGATCAATCTGTCGATGATCTCTGAGACAATGAAGTTGCCTGGCTTGAACCAGGGATAGAGCAGGAAAAAGATGTAAACAGTGATTGGGAGCCAGGCAATCGAATTGGCGATGTGGTAAAGCATCCTGCCTTCAGGCTTCGCGTCAAATACCTTCCGCCTAAATGATAGAGCCCCCATCAGGAAAGCCATAAAGTATATCAATAACCTTTCATTTTGAAAATCGAGCAATCCGATTTTTGTCCAACCTCGAAGGCTGAAAATATCCATGCTAACGCTATAAACAAATCCAATTAGAAAGGTGCCCAAAACAGCGCCTTTTAGTGAAATGTTTGGGATCCTGATCTTTACTTTTGAAAAAAGCAGATACAGTATGTCGAATAAAAAAAGAACAGGTAGAAACCATAGCCAATTTTGACTCCAAATTCCATTGCTTCAGTGAAAGTAGGTAGTCCAACTTTCCTGGGGTAAATTTCGAGAGTATAAAAATATAACTTTGTAAAGTGGAATTAACGTCAATACGGCGACAGTCCAGGGAAGTATAAGTCGTTTAAATTTAGATTTTAGAAATTCCCACCCTTCCTTGTTTTTCATGGATAAAGGCGTAAAAAATCCTGAAACGAAAAATATGGTGGGCATCATAAAAATATCCAGAATTAAATTTATAATGCCAGACAAATTGTTAGTTGAAGGATCGTCAACAATCCAGAAAAAAGCCCAGGTGCCGCTACTTTCATAAACACCGCCGGCATGAACTAATACCACTAAAAAAATCATGAAAGTTCTTAGATTGTCTAAAAAGTAAATCCTATTTCCTTTGATAGCATCTTGTCCTTTTTCATAAGTGTTCATGAGTCAATCTCCAAAATGGGTTTCATTCACTTCTTCCTGAAAGAAACACGCCGGGAGGTTACAGAAAAAATTCGCCCCCCCGTAAAACCGCGGCCAGATAGTGCATTTCATCATTAAGGTCCGCTTCATTGCTGAGAAGTCTCGGCGATGGCGGCCCGCAGCAGCTTACGGTAACGTTGCCGCAGTCGGTGCACGGCAACCTTGACCGCGCGACTAGGTCTCCCTCAAAATCGGCCGGTTTGAGTCGAATAGATTTTTGAGTCTTTTCAACTCGTAAAAACGTTGGTATATTATAAGCTTACGTGATTCGTGGTTTAGTGTTAGTAGTTCGTAGAAAGATATGAGCGAAATAAGAAAATTGCAGGCCCCATTGGCGGAAGCGGATGTGCGATCGTTAAAGGCGGGCGATGAGGTCCTTGTCGGTGGAGTAGTCTATACCGCCCGGGACATGGCGCATAAGAGGCTGTGCGAGGCGGTTGAAGCAGGGCGGGAGCTGCCGTTCGAGCTTGCCGGGGCGATTATTTATTTTGTCGGACCTACGCCTGCTCCGCCGGGCAGGATCATTGGCGCCGCCGGGCCGACCACCTCGTCGAGAATGGACCCTTTCAGCACGACGCTGATTGCCAACGGTCTTAAAGCAATGATCGGAAAAGGGTATCGGGGCCAGGTGGTCAGAGAGGCTATGAAGAAATATGGTGCGGTCCATCTTGCGACTCTCGGTGGGGCAGGGGCGTTATTGAGCAAGCACATCGTTGCTTCGGAAGTTATCGCCTACGAAGAGTTGGGAACCGAAGCTATAAGGAAGCTGCACGTCGTTGATTTTCCCGCTGTTGTTGCGTATGACTGTTATGGAAATAGTGTATATAAACAGGAGAGCGCAGTAAAATGAAAATAGCACTAATTGGCCCACTTCAGTCCGGCAAGAGCACGATTTTGGCGAGCCTGAGCGGCAAGGCAATTCCTGCGATCGGTTCGACGTCGATCGAAGAAGTTATCGTGTCGGTCCCGGACGAAAGGTTCGACCGGCTGACCGAGCAATACAAACCGAAGAAAACGACTCATGCCACAGTCGACTGCCTGGATGTGCCGGGCTTTAACTTTACCGATGATCATGGCCGGGCTGCCGCCAAGCGGCTGATTGGCCAGATAAAAACGGTTGAACTGCTGGTTCTGGTGGTTCGGGCATTTGAAGATCCGTCCGTACCACCTTATCGAAACACGGTAGATCCGGCGAGAGATTTGGCCGAATTGCAGACGGAATTGCTGCTTGCCGATTTGGAGCTTGTGACCACGCGCATCGGTAACCTCGAAAAGCAGGTCCACAAGCCCACCAGGGCCCAGGCACGCGACAAGGCGGAATTAGCCCTGCAAAAGAAACTGCAGAAGGCAATCGAATCGGAACAACCGATTAGCTCAGCTCTCGAAACTCACACTGAACGTGGGATAATTAGGTCTCTCGGCTTCTTGACATTAATGCCGATTGTCGTTGCAGTCAATGTAGGCGAAGATCAGTTGAACGAGAAATTCGATTTTGCCGATCGCGTTGGCAGTTCCGTCCCCGTCGTTACGATTTGTGCCAAGCTGGAATACGAATTAGCACAATTGGACGCGGACAGCAGGGCGGAATTCATGGTGGATTTGGGCATCGCCGAATCGGCAGCGAGCAAGTTCATCAGAAGCTGCTATTCGGCGTTTGGCTTGGTCAGCTTTTTGACAGTCGCCTCCAATGAACTGCGTGCATGGCCTATAACGAAAGGTACGGCAGCGGTTGATGCGGCAGGCAAAATACATACCGATCTTAAGAGAGGCTTCATTCGGGCTGAAACGTTCAGTTTTGACGAGTTGCAAGAGTATGGCAGTGAAAAAGCCCTCAAAGCTGCCGGCAAGATCCGGCTCGAAGGCAAAGATTACATCATTCAGGATGGCGACATTATCAATTTCAGGTTTAATGTTTAGCTTAATAAATTTCTAAGGTAATGTTCGTGAAACGATCCCTAAGGCTATTCATTCCGGGATTCATACTGCTGTTAGCCGCGGCGGTTGTTTTGTTCTTCCTGTTTTCCAGGAAGCCCGATACTCCTGCTGCTTGGACTTACAAAGTCGTCAATAGTTTCGCTCACGATCCAATGGCCTTCACGCAAGGTCTGGTTTTCGAAGACGGCTTTTTATACGAAGGGACGGGACTTTACGGAAAGTCGGTATTACGCAAAGTAGAATTGGAAACGGGCAATGTCTTAAAGGAACATAAGTTGCCGGACGAGTTTTTTGGCGAAGGAATTACGATCTTTGGGGACCGCATCATTCAGTTAACATTGAAATCAAGAACCGGATTTGTTTACAACAAAGAGACTTTCGAGCTGCAGCGCGAGTTCAGCTACTCGACCGAAGGCTGGGGCCTTACACATGACGGCAAGTATCTGATTATGAGCGACGGCACGCCAATGTTGTATTTTCTGGACCCTGAAACGTTTGTTCAAAATCATAAAATCATGGTACTCGATCAGGATTCCCCGGTCTGGGGGCTTAACGAGCTTGAATATATTGACGGTCAAATCTATGCTAACGTCTGGCCGACCGAACGTATCGTCAAAATTGAGCCGGAGACGGGTCGGGTAATCGGCTGGATAGATACCGAAGGTATCCTGGCCCCACAGGATCATAGCGAGCCGGTCGATGTTTTTAACGGGATTGCGTATGATCTTGCCAATCGCAGGTTGTTTGTGACCGGCAAATTTTATCCGAATCTCTACGAGATAAAGCTGGTTCCCGCTAAGTAATGGTGGCATGAAATGCGGAATTTTGGTATAAGGGCACAATATTCCTGCGTTGCGCGACGTGCATTGTGCTTCAGGGATATATAACGCCGGTGTAAATTTGTTTGGAGAAATTTCATGAAGGCTGTTGTGCTTACGGGTTTGAGGCAAATGGAGCTTAGGGACGTACCTGAGCCGAAGATAGAAAAAGACACGGATGTTCTGCTGAAAATTGAGATGGTCGGCGTATGCGGGTCCGATGTGCATTATTACGAAACCGGCAAAATCGGGGCGCAAATTGTCGAATATCCCTTCATTGTGGGCCACGAATGTGCTGCGACGGTCGCGGTTGTCGGCAAGTCGGTAACTAACCTTAAAGTTGGAGAGGCTGTAGTTGTTGATCCTGCGGTTTACTGCCACGATTGTTTTCAATGCAGGATAGGCAGGGAGAATACGTGTTATAACCTGCGTTTTCTCGGCACTCCCGGCCAGGGCGGCGGCTGTCTCTGCGAGTATATTGTTATGTCGCAGGAATGCTGCTATCCGACCAGGGGAGCCATTACCTCCGAACAAGCCGTCTTATGTGAACCATTGTCGATTGCCGCCTATTCGGTAGAACGGGCAAAGATGCCGAAAAATGCGAACATCGCAATACTCGGTGCCGGCCCGATCGGTTTATGCACCTTTGTCAGTGCAAAGGCACAAAATGTAAATACCTGTTATATAACTGAAAAGATCCCGGAGCGCGTTGATATAGCGAAAAAAGCCGGCGCAACCTGGGTCGGAAATCCGGACAAGCAGGATATTGTAAAAGAAATTCTTGAGCAGCAACCAGACGGATTGGATGTCGCGTTCGAATGCGCCGGCCAGCAGGAAACGGTTAATGAGTGTATTGATCTGCTCAGGCCCGGCGGCACGTTGGTTCTGACCGGCATCCCGCGCTTTGACAGAGTTTCGTTAGCTATCGATGTGATGCGAAGAAAAGAAATCACGATTGTAAATATCAGAAGGCAAAATGAATTCACGCAGAAGTCCGTTGATTTGATTGCTTCCGGCCGGGTCAACGTTGACTTTATGGTAACGCACCATTTCCCGCTTGAAGAAACACAAAAGGCTTTCGATTTAGTCGCTGGCTATCGTGACGGTGTTATTAAAGCTATGATTGAGGTGTAAGTAAAAAGTAGGGTGTGCATTGCACACCATTAGCGGCTCCCACAAAACAATGGTGTGCAATGCACACCCTACCGGCTTGGATTGTCTCGTTGGGAGCAGAATTAGCTTATCTGGGAGATCAAACGCAAATGAGTTGGCTCAGTCTGGAAGGAAAAGTCGCAATCGTTACAGGAGGGGCCTGCGGAATCGGTAAAGCTGTTAGTTTGGGATTAGCCGAGGTCGGGGCAAATATTGTCATAGCCGATATAGACGAGCAAGGCGCCGGAAAACTCGCCGTTGATTTGAAAGAGCGGTTTGGCGGTGAGCATATTGCCACAAAAACCGATGTGACTGACAAGTCGAGCATTGATGCTATGGTTGCAGCGGCTCTCGATGCTTTCGGTAAGGTTGACATACTCGTAAATAATGCCGGGATTCTGATACCGCGATTGCTCGTTGACCCGGCGGGAAAAGAGGAACTGACCGAGCGGATTTGGGACAAGATGGTCTCAATAAACCAGAAAGGATACTATTTATGTGCCCAGGCGGTCGCGCGGGTGATGATTGAGTCAAGCAGGGGGGGCGTTATTATCAATATGACTTCCGAATCCGGCCTGGAAGGTTCGGAAGGCCAGAGTGTTTATGCGGCAACAAAAGCGGCAATCTATTCTCTAACACGCTCATGGGCAAAAGAACTCGGCAGGCACAATATCAGGGTCGTCGGCATCGCTCCGGGGATTGTCGAAGCAACAGCCCTGCGCTCCGATGAATACGAACGTGCCGTCGCCTACACGCGAGGAATCACTATCGAACAATTCCGCGAAAAATACGAGCAGGTCTCCATCCCGTTGGGAAGAAGCGGCAAGCTCAGCGAGGTGGCCAACACCGTATGTTTCTTAGCTTCCGACCGCGCCGGCTACATCCACGGCACCGTCATCAATGTCTCAGGCGGCAAGAGCAGAGCTTAACGGGACGAAAAATGGTACTCAAATTGCTTTTTTTTGGACTTTCAGGTAAAAAAGGCTAAAATATTTCAGATTCCAGAAAATTTTTCTTGACGTGAATATGGGGAAACTGGTACAAATGTATAAGTGAAGCTTGTAGGTTTTTGTGGTTTTGGGCTTCACTGCGTATTGCTTATCCATAGTTCCTGGGCAAAGCCTGATGCGTGATCAGGTATGGGACATAAGTTGGAAGTTAGGTAATACGGCAGAAAACGGAGCAGTGGTGTCAGGCGGAATGTTTTTTTTCGCCCGTATCTTCTTTAACCACGTATTTCGTGGCCCGCTTATAGTCTTGCCTGATTGATTACTTTACCTAATGTACAACAAGGAGAGTCAGTGCGCAAGACCCTTCGTATCGAATGTTGATCTGACTTATGTTAAAACGGATTGTTTGTACGGATACAATTACACTAATGAGGAGAAATATGATGAAAAAACTAATAATGATTTGTGCCTTGGCAGTGCTGATTTCGGCTGCGGGCGCTCAGGCCGGTCTGACGAACGGCAGCTTCGAGTCTGGCGATCTGACGGGTTGGTCGGCAGTCATACCAGCCGGAGCTTCCATCAACGTTGTCGCAAGCCACAGTGATCCAGGCGGGACTGGGACGACGAGCTGGGGACCTACCGATGGTAGCGCCTTTGCGCTGGTGAAAACCGATGGTGCGGGTAGCTTGAGTCAGTTATATCAGAGTTTCTACGCCACTGCAGGTGCAAGTATATCGCTTGATTATTTCTGGGATTCCGGGGACTATGTGCCCTTCGATGACGCGGCTGCCGGAACACTCCTTGCGGGCATGGGGACTGGTGGCCCAGTGGTTACTACGCTGTTTTCAGAAAATATAAACTCTGATCCGGCAGACTACTGGGGTACTCCCTGGACGACAGTCACCTATACATTCGGGGCATCGGGAGTTTATACATTGTTGATTACCAACACAAATGGCCTTGACAGCATTCTTGACAGCTACGTTGGTATAGACAATGTTAACGTTATTCCCGCTCCCGGTGCTATTTTGTTAAGCAGCATCGGCCTGGGTGTTGTCAGTTGGCTTCGCAGGCGAAGAATACTGTAACACATAGAGTATTATGAATACGATTTTGAAAAGGCTGTGAGTCCGATACTTGCAGGCCTTCTTGAGCCCCTGTTCGTACTCGGAGTTTTCTCCTGAGTGCAGAGCAGGGGCTTTTTATATCGTTTTTTTATAGCTTGATGCCGGAATCTTTACATCGAGGGGGCCGCAAAATGGTTGAAGCGGCTCGAAAA
>CBDVBU010000172.1:0-7530 GCA_965372295.1 uncultured Phycisphaerae bacterium | reverse complement strand
CGTTAGTTCAGGAAAGGGATCAGAAATGGCAGAATTACAGGAATTACTGGGGAAAGTAAAAACGTATGATTGGGGTCAAAGCCGCTTGGTGCTGACCGAGGTAAGCGAAGCTGTAAAGAAGGCGCACGGCAACAAGGCCGAACTGGCGAAGGTTGAAAAGGCCCTTCTCGGGGTGCTCGATTCGGATGCAACGCGTGCCGGCAAGCAGTTTGTCTGCAGAGAATTGAGCATCATCGGCACCGAGCAATCTGTACCAACGCTGGCTAAAATGCTCGCTGGCGAGGAGACCTCCGACATGGCAAGATATGCGCTGGAGCGGATTCCCGGTTCGGCGGTTGATGAAGCCTTGCGAGGTTCTCTGCGGAAAGCAAAAGGCAACGCAAGAATTGGTATCATCAACTCATTGGGGCAGCGTCGTGACAAGGGAGCCGTTCGTAATTTGAAGAGAATTTTAGGCAGGCCGAACCAGGAAGCCGCGACTGCCGCTGCTGCCGCTCTTGGCCGGATTGCCGATTCGCAGGCTGCCGAAGCCCTGGCCGAGACAAAAAATAAAGCCGAAGGTAAGTTACTACTGGTGGTATTAGATGCCTATTTAAAGTGTGCCGATCAGTTTGTGGCCGACGGTAATAAGATTAAGGCTATGGCCATCTACAAGGAGCTTCAGAAAGAAGGCATGCCCAAGCCGATTCGCACTGCTGCGCTGACGGGTATGATTAACGCGGCCAAAAAGTAAGAATAAGACATGAAAACTAATTGCAAGATTTGCAGCACAATAGCTGTTTTGCTTTTGTGCTCTTATGCTGTCTGTTTAGGTGGTGTCGAGGGCGTCTCGCCCTCGAAACGCGGGCAGGATGCCCGCGACACGGCTGTTGGCATTGTTCTGGATATTCTCCGGAGCAACGATCAGGAAATGCAGGCCGCGGCCATAGCGATGGTTAAGGAGATGCCGGGAACTGAGGTAACCGAAGCCCTGGCCAAAGAGCTGCCGAATCTTTCGGCGAAAAGTCAAGTGCAGCTCTTATCAGCCCTTGGCGACCGTGGGGATGTTGCCGCCCGGCCTGCGGTTGTTGTTGCTGTGAAGTCAAAAGACCAGTCCGTTCGAATCGCCGCTTTGAGAGCATTAGGCCAATTGGGCGACGATTCGAGCGTTGAGTTATTGGCGCAGGCGGCGGCCGGCGCTAAGGGCGCCGAACAGAAAGCCGCCCGCGACAGTTTGTATCGCCTGCGCGGCCCGAACGTCGACAAGGTCATTCTGGCGGCCATCCCAAAAGCCGAAGCCAAAACAAAAGTCGAGTTAATCAGCAGCGTAGGCCAGCGCAACATCACGGCGGGCGTTGCTACTTTGCTGGAGACGGCGAAGGATTCGGACCGTAAAGTCCGAACCGGATCGCTGAGGACTTTGAAAGTTGTCGCCGGGCCTGAAAATTTGCCGGCACTGGTCGAGCTTCTGATAAAGGCCAAAAGTTCATCCGATCGCACCGAGGCCCAGAAAACCATCGCCGCCGTCGCTCACAGAATCGCTGACAAAAACCGCCAGGCTGCAAGCGTGCTGGCTGCGCTGCCATCGGTGAAAGAAACCGTGGCTCGATGCTCTTTGCTGAATGTGCTCGGCAGAATAGGCGATAACAGCGCTTTGCCCGTACTGACTGCCGCGCTTAAGGACGAGAACGTCGATATTCAGACCGCTGCGATTCGCGCGCTGGCGGACTGGCCGACGCCGGAGCCGGTGGCCGGGCTTCTGAAAGTCGCCGAGAGTTCCGGCAATAAAGTGCACCGGATCCTGGCTCTTCGCGGATTTGTTCGCCTGCTGGGGCTTGCGAGCAACAGGCCGGCCGGCGAGACCATTGAGATGTACAAAAAGGCCATGAGTCTGGCGCCGGATGCGGGCGAAAAGAAAAAAGTGCTGTCGGGGCTGTCCAATACGAAATCTCTCGCGGCCCTTCAGATGGCAGCCGGCTATCTCGATGATGGGACTTTATCCGTTGAGGCGGGAGCTGCCGTGATTAATATTGCCGGCGGCATTTATGCGGATTATCCCGAACAGGCCAAGGATATGCTGAATCAGATTATAAAGACCACGAAAAGTGATTCGTTGCGTCAGCAGGCGCAGGAATTGATAAATAATATCGAGCAGGAGGAGAAAAAGTAATGGTTCCAAAAGCAGAGAAGAATGACAAAAAATATCGCTATGTTATTGAAGACTGGAAGGTTATCGTTTTTGTGTCGTTTTTGATTTTTCCTTCGCTTTTGTCTTTGTGTGCTGGTTCACAGTCGAGTGATGCGGTCATTAAGGCAAAAAAGACGATGGAGCGTGCCGATCCTTTTATGGGTGACTGGCAGGGGGGCTGGGAACTCGATAACGAAGCCGATTCGGGATCGTTGGTAGCACAGGTCATAGCTCTGGGTAAAGGGCAATACAGGGTTGTGTTATTGAACGAGTTCGATACACGCCGGGAGCCTGTGGCGGTGCTTGATGGGCGGCGCGATGGTGCGACTGTCAAATTTGCAGGGCGAACCTTTATCAGTGACAGGGGTGTTGAACTTGAAATACAGGCTGTGATTAAAGACGGCGAGTTCAGCGGCAGTTTCAAGGGGGACCAATTCGGCAGCTTTGGGATGAGTAAAGTGGTTCGGCTTTCACCTACGTTGGGGGCCAAGCCTCCGGAAGGCGCGATTATGCTGTTTAGCGGCAAAGACAAAAACAAAGCCTTCGAAGAGTGGAAGCGTGCGAAAAAGAAAAAGGGCGAGGATAAGGTGAGATGGGAACTTGTTGACGGTGCGATGCGAGTCAAGCCTCGCACCGGTTCGATCATAACAAGAAAGCAGTTTACCGATGTCAAGCTGCACATAGAATTTCGCACGCCGTTTATGCCCGAAAAACGCGGGCAGGGACGCGGTAATAGCGGGGTGTATCTGCAGGGACGGTATGAAGTGCAAATTCTCGACAGCTACGGCCTGGAAGGCAAAGACAACGAGTGCGGCGGAATCTACAAGGTGGGGCGGCCTCTCGTGAATATGTGTGCACCGCCGACGCAGTGGCAAACTTACGATATCACTTTCCGCGCGCCACGATTCGATAGTGCCGGCAAGAGTATAAGTAAACCCACTTTGACGGTAATCCATAACGGCGGTAAAATCCATGACAAGACTGAAGCGCGGGGACCGACAACTGCGTCACTGGGCGGCAAGGCTTCCAAGCCCGGCGGAATATACCTCCAGGATCACGGCAATAAAGTCGAGTTCCGCAACATTTGGCTGGTTGAACAATAGCTGATTGAATCAATTGTGGTTTTGAACAGTACAAAATAACGCTTCTTTATTAAGGGATAATAATTATGAAAGATAACAAGAAAATGACTGAAAAGATGAACAAAAACGTCTCTAGACGTGAGTTCATGGGTAGCGCTGCGGCGGCGATGGCGTTTACGATTATACCGAGCCACGTTCTGGCCCAGCCGCCGAGCGGGAAGCTCAACGTTGCCTCGATCGGTTCCGGAGGAATGGGTAGCGGAAACACGAACGCTGCCGCTTCTGCCGGCGCAAATATCGTTGCGCTGTGCGATGTGGACTGGAAACGGGCCGAAGGCACTTTCAAGAAATTCCCCAAAGCCAGGAAATATAAAGATTTCCGCGTGATGCTCGATAAGGAAGACAAGAACATCGACGCCGTGATTGTCGCTACGCCCGACCACTTTCATACCGTTGCTGCTATGGCGGCGATGAGGCGGCGAAAGCACGTTTACGTGCAGAAACCGCTGACCCGTCTCGTGTCAGAGGCCCGTGCCTTGACCGAAGCGGCCCGCAAGTACAAGGTCGTTTCGCAGATGGGTAATCAGGGACACTCCAGAAACGGTGTTCGCGACATCTGCGAATGGATCTGGGCCGGTGTGATCGGCGAAGTCAAGGAAGTTCACGCCTGGACAAACAGGCCGGTCTGGCCGCAGGGAATCGGCCGGCCCAAAGAAGTGCATGATATTCCCAGTACAATGGACTGGGACCTCTGGATCGGCCCGGCACCCATGCGTCCTTACAACAAGTGCTATGCCCCGTTTGCCTGGCGCGGCTGGTGGGATTTCGGCGGCGGCGCCCTGGCTGATATGGCCTGCCACGTGCTGGACCCGGTCTTCTGGGCGCTGAAGCTCAAGTACCCGACCAGCGTCGAGGCGAGCTGTACCCCGGTCAATAAGGAGACGTACCCGCTGGCCTCGGTCGTTCATTACGAATTCCCGGCCCGCGAGGGGATGCCGGCGGTGAAGGTGCATTGGTACGACGGCGGGCTCAAGCCGGAGCGTCCGAAGGAATTGGAAACTGGTCGGCCTTTGAATCAGGAATCGAGCAATGTGCTGTTCATAGGTAGCAAGGGCGTGCTGCGGTGCGGCGAATATGGCGGTGGCCCACAACTGCTCCCTTATTCCCGCATGCGTGAGTTTGTCAAGAACAAGCCGCCACAGACGCTCAAGCGGATCAAGACCAGCCATGAGGGCAACTGGATCGAGGCCTGCAAGACGGGCGGCAAGGCCACATCGAATTTCGACTATGCCGGACCGTTCACGGAAATGGTCACAATGGGCAATCTGGCAATACGCCCGGAGAACGTCGGAAAGAAACTCCTATGGGACGGCGAGAATATGCGTGTCACCAACGACGAAAAAGCCAACGATTTCGTGCAAATGCATTACCGCGATGGCTGGTCGCTCGAAATGTAAGAAATTGCAGACCGAGGGCGACAGAGGAGATTTACGATTTATTAAGATGAGGAACATTGTTATGGGAAACCGGAAAGAAACGAGCAATCAGAAGATTAAGATCTCTCGCCGTGACTTTATGGGTGCTGCGGCGGCGGTAGCCGCTTTTACGATTGTTCCACGAGAGGTTCTGGGTGGGCCGCGCCATATCCCACCCAGTGAAAAGCTCAACATTGCCGGCGTGGGAGTCGGCGGTCGCGGCGCAGGCGACCTCCACGAGGTCGGTGAGAATATTGTTGCCCTCTGTGACGTGGATGACAGGTATGCTGCGAACGCGTTCAAAGGCTATCCTAAAGCCAAAAAATATCACGACTTTCGCAGAATGCTGGATAAAGAGAAGAACATCGACGCGGTGGTTATTGCTACGCCGGACCATTCACATGCCGTTATTGCCATGAAGGCAATCAAAATGGGCAAGCACATCTATTGCGAAAAACCGCTGGCCCATTCGATTTACGAGGTTCGCAAGCTGACCGAGGCGGCCCGCGAGGCCGGCGTTGCGACCCAGTTGGGCAACCAGGGCCAGGCATCCGAAGGGACGCGCTTGGTGAGCGAGTTCATCCGGGACGGAGCAATCGGCCAGGTTCGAGAGGTCCATTCATGGTGCAACAGACCGATCTCGCCTCGCGGTATTGATCGTCCGAAGGAGACGCCGCCCGTGCCGGAGACCCTGGATTGGGACTTATGGCTTGGCCCGGCTCCCCGGCGGCCTTATCATCCATGTTACCTGCCGTTCTCGTGGCGTGGCTGGTGGGATTTCGGAACGGGTGTGCTTGGCGATATCGGCTGCCATCAGTTCATTTCGATTTTCAGGGCCTTGAAACTTGGATACCCGACGAGCATCGAAGCCTGCTCCAGCGGCGTAAATTCCGAAACGGCGCCTTTAGCGTCGATCATTCGCTATGATTTTCCCGCCCGCGAGGGTATGCCGCCTGTCAAGCTGACCTGGTACGATGGCGGATTGATGCCGGCCCGGCCGGAAGAGCTTGAGGAGAGTTTGCGTTTCGGCAACGCGGATGACAATTTATTTGTCGGCGACAAGGGCAAGATGTTAGGTCACAGGCTGCTGCCGGAAGCGAGGAGCAAGGAGTACGGCAGGCCGCCGAGAGTCCTGCCCCGTTCGCCCGGGCACCACAAGGAATGGGTTAACGCCTGCAAGGGCGGCGAACCGGCCGGCTCCAATTTCGATCTCGCAGGGCCGCTGACCGAGGTTGTATTATTGGGCAATGTTGCCTTGCGCATGGGCAAACAGTTATATGAGAAGGGACTTAAACTGTATTACGACGGTCCGAATATGAAGGTTACGAATTTGCCGGAAGCGAACAAATATATTCACAGCGAATACCGCGAGAATTGGACTTTGTAGGGTGGTGCTTGCCCCACCATGGTCCTGATTTTCCTAATAATAAATAAAAACAAGAGGACTATTTCCATGAAAGACAACAACAAGCCAAAAAGAACACAGAATAGCAAACTATCACGTCGTGACTTTATGGGAGCGGCGGCAGCCGTAGCGGCATTCACAGTTGTTCCACGGCATGTTCTGGGAGGACCGCGTCATATTCCGCCGAGCGAGAAGGTCAACATTGCCGGCATCGGCGTCGGCGGCCAGGGCGGCGGCGATATTAATGCCGTCAGCAGTCAGAACATCGTGGCGCTGTGCGATGTGGACTGGGGGCGTGCAGGCGGGACGTTCAGACGCTACCCGAAGGCCAAAAAATACAAAGATTTTCGCGAGATGCTGGACAAGGAGGACAAGAACATCGATGCGGTAGTGGTTGCCACGCCGGACCATATCCATGCCGTTGCAAGCATAGCTGCTATCAAAAGAGGAAAGCACGTTTATTGTGAAAAGCCGCTGACTCATTCGGTTTATGAAGCGCGAATGGTTGCCGAAGCCGCTCGCGAGCATAAGGTCGCCACCCAGATGGGCAATCAGGGTCAGGCCTCCGAGGGGACCCGCCTGATGTGCGAGACCATCTGGGATGGGGCGATTGGCCCGGTGCGCGAGGTGCACGTCTGGACCGACAGGCCCCTGAACGGTCTCTCCAAGGTATATTGGCCCCAGGGCGTAGGGCGGCCCGAGGAAACGCCGTCCGTGCCCGATAAGCTGGACTGGGATCTGTGGCTCGGCCCGGCACCGGAAAGGCCCTATCATCCGGCCTATGTTCCCTTCAAATGGCGTGGCTGGTGGGATTTCGGAACCGGCGCTCTCGGTGATATCGGATGCCACAGCATTGATCCGATCTGGCGTGCTCTCAAGTTGAAAGCCCCCTTAAGCGTCGAGGCCTCATGCACACTGGTCAACAATGAAACATACCCGGTTGCCTCGATGGTGACTTACCGTTTCGGCGCCCGCGGTGATATGCCGCCGGTCAAGATGACATGGTACGATGGTGGATTGAGGCCGCCACGCCCCGAGGAACTGGAAGACAACCAGCAATTCGGTACGAACGGCACGCTGTTTGTCGGCGATAAAGGGAAGATGTTCGGATACAGGTTAATACCTGAGTCCAGAAGAAAAGAGTACGGCACGCCGCCGAAGGTGCTCGAACGTTCGCCGGGCCACCACCAGGAGTGGATCAATGCCTGCAAGGGTGGCAAACCGGCCGGTTCCAATTTTAACCATGCCGGACCGTTAGCGGAAGCCGTCTTGCTGGGGAATGTTGCCCTGCGCCCGGCGATGAAGGAGAAGCTGATGCGCGTCAGGTTGCTCTGGGATAGCGCCAATATGAAAATTACAAATGTGCCCGAGGCCAATCAATTCTTACACCAGGAATACCGG
>CBDVBU010000171.1:0-7588 GCA_965372295.1 uncultured Phycisphaerae bacterium | reverse complement strand
CGCTCAAGGTCGGTATGGCTCTGCTTGTACAGATTGGGACTCATTTTCTCGATTTGAAAGTCAGTCATATAACTTACACCCCGGCTCAAAGTGCATTTATGAGTTCTTGGGCCGCGGAACTGAAAGCGTTCAAGCAATCCTCGAGAGGGCAGCATTTGCCCGGGAGCGCTTACAACCTCGGTAAGGCAAATGTCGCCGGAGAAAACACTAACGACGTGTGTGCATCCTGTTACCCAGATGATCGACTCATATTTATCGGTATTTAAGTGCCGGTTAGCGTAAATCTGGAAAAGCTCCGGATGTAGAGGTCTTTGGAAAAGACTAAACATCAATTCATCAATTGCTACATTGATTTGTGGTAATTCCATATATAAAGCCCTAATACATATAAAATTCTGACTTCCAGGTTGCTATTATTATACCAAAATTAATACACTTATTCAAGGCTGATATTAGTATTGATATAGCCGATATTGGCCCTTATAGGACGATTTTGATGCAAGCTCAGCAACCTAAAAGAGTAACAATAGGAAAGAAATTTTGGAAATAGTCAAAAAAATGGCTGTCTTACACTTTCTGCTACTTAAAAAAACCGGGCGGTAATAGAAACTGCAATAATATTGTAAAAGGCATGAGTTCCGGCGGTAATTCCAAAGCCACGAATTGCGAAAAGAACTGCAAAATAAATTCCTGCTATTGTTCGAAAAGCAAATCTTGTCCAGTTAAAGGGATCTATGGCATTTGGCTGCCCGCTGATAAAATCTATATGGTGATGTGCGCTGAACAGCGCTGCTGAAATGAGAATTGAAAGCACAATAGAATTCTTACGATTCAATCTAAGAGCATCCTGTAAAAGCAGCATCAAAATACATATCAAAATCAAACGAAAAACAAGCTCTTCGTAGATCCCTGCGCCTATTCCGGTAATAATATTTGTCAATATCGGCCGAGTTGGTTCGTCTTGACCTGTCCGGTCCGTGGCGGAGGATAGACGATTGTATACCACCGAAGAGCGGTTTGGCGGCGCCACAGTCTGGATTCGTATAGCACTATTTTCGAGCAGGCCAATGTTGCTTTCTGCCTCGGAGGAACTGGTTAGAGACAACGTCAGGACAATCAATGGCACTGCAAGAAGGACGCATTCGACGGCCATCGGCAAAATATCGCCGAACCAAAAACGCCACTGCTTGCCTGACGTGATTTGCATTGCTATTAAAATAACTATAACTGCCAGCGGAGGAGCTACCCATGCAAATTTGCCGCCGAAACCTACCGACTCAAGAAGGTTTTGCAGCCAGACAAACGCTATCACACGAATCTGCGATTGGTTCAGGGCGTCGGTATTAATGCCAAATGTTCCCAGCTCATAGAAGATAATAAACGGCAGCAGAAAAACTATAGCGTAAATCGGGCGAGATGTCCTCTCAAGGTAGGAATCACGTGCAAAATTAAACAGTTGTCCCGTGCTGTATTTGCGCTGCTTTTCCGTTTTGTTAGCTTTTTTTGCTTTACCCATTTCTAAATTGTAACTGCATGCTCTCTGTTCTCTGTGGTTGTTCCTTAAGTTCCACTGCCGAATTTTGCAGAGTTTACTTCAAGTAAGCCGAAAATACAATAGTCAAACATAGCAATTATAAGAGATACAGGGTAAATAGATGAAACCGTTTTTTATGTTTTCTTGGCGGGTGTGAATTTGAGTGTATGATAAGCGAAACATTATCTGAAATTTATCAACTGCTTTACGATGCGTTCGGTCCACAGCATTGGTGGCCCGGCGAAACACCGTTCGAGATTGTAACAGGCGCGATATTGACCCAGAATACGAACTGGACCAACGTCGAAAAAGCGATTGCGAACCTGAAATCCGCCGGGCACATGACGCCGGAAGCGCTCCATCGTATCGACCTTACGCAGCTTGCTGAACTGATCCGTCCGGCGGGCTATTTCAATATCAAAGCAAAGCGGCTCAAAAACTTTGTCAACTGGCTGTTTGATAATTACAACGGCGAAATGCCAAATCTTGAGCTTGTGGATACCGATCAATTAAGAGCGGAACTTTTAGCGATAAAGGGCGTTGGTCGAGAAACCGCTGATTCTATTTTGCTTTACGCCCTGGGCAGGCCGGTTTTCGTAGTGGATGCTTACACCGCTCGAATTACCTTGCGGCACGAACTGATCGAGCCGGGTGCCGATTATGAGCAGTTGAGGGAATTGTTTGAGTCGAATTTCCCCGAGGATGTCCGGTTTTTCAACGAGTATCATGCACTGTTAGTCAGAGCCGGCAAAGAATTCTGCAAGCCCAAAGCCAAATGCCACGGTTGCCCCCTCGAAAAGTTGCCGCACACGCTCGATATCGAGTATTGTTAGTGTATTTCCTGCCCGGGCTTTGCGCCGGTATCGGCGGTGAGCATGAAGATATCTTTTCCGCCGGTGCCGGATGCCAGGATCATTCCTTCGGACAGGCCGAACCTCATCTGTCTGGGTTTAAGGTTGGCTAAGAAAACAACGGTTTTGCCGGTTAAGTCCTCGGGTTTGTAAGCAGTGGCGATAGCGGCGAAAACTGTCTTTTCCTGTCCACCCAAGTCCAGAACCAGCCGGAGAAGTCTGTCGGCGCCTTCGACGGATTCGGCCTTTAGAACTTTTGCGATTCGCAGGTCTATCTTCGCAAAATCTTCAATTGTACATTCCGGCTTGAACGGCTCGACGGGTTCTGTCGCCGCCAGCTGGGGGGCCTGAGTTTCCTTGCTCTCTTCTACCATTGCATTCACCTGTTCTTCTTTAACTCTCTCAAACAATCGTTCAAAATCATTTATCTTGCGATTTTTCAGAACCGTGTCGAGGTCTGCAAGACATAATGTATCAACGTTCAGAAACCTCTGCACTTTATCCGCATATTTGGGCAAAATGGGTTTCAGGTAAATCGCCAAAATACGTACGGCATTAATTACGGCGGTTAAAGTCGTTCGTGTTTTTTCCAAATCCGTTTTAACTGTTGTCCACGGCTGATTCTGTTCGACGTACCGGTTCGCCTCGTCGGCTAAGGCGGTTATCGACCGGACAACAGCAGAAAATCTCAGACTCTCATAGTCTTCCATTATCCGATCTTTAGCGGCAATGAGCTTATCGAGAAGTTCTTTGCCTTGCTCATCCAGTCGCCCAAGTTCCGAATTGAGCTTCTTCGTCAGCATCGGTCCTGAGCGGGAAGCCAGGTTTGCGAATTTGCCGACCAAATCGGAATTGGTTTTGTTTAAGAAGTCATCCATTCTCAAATCGATGTCGTCAATTCCATCGCTTAGTTTGCTTGCGTAGTAGTAACGCAGGTATTCGGGATTCAAGTGTTTGGCGTATGTGCTTGCTTTAATAAAGGTCCCGCGAGATTTGCTCATTTTCTCGCCGTTCACGGTCAGGAAGCCGTGAATGAACAGCTTTTCGGCGGTCTTCATGCCGGAGCCTATTAGCATTGCGGGCCAGAAAAGAGCGTGGAAATACATTATGTCCTTGCCGATGAAATGGTACAGCTCATATTCGCCGCTGTTCCAAAGCGTGTCGAAATCCAGGTTGTTTCTGTCACAGTAGTTTTTGGCCGAGGCCATATACCCGATAGGTGCATCCAGCCAGACGTAGAAGTATTTATTTTCTTCTCC
This sequence comes from uncultured Phycisphaerae bacterium, assembly GCA_965372295.1. Classification (GTDB taxonomy): domain Bacteria; phylum Planctomycetota; class Phycisphaerae; order Sedimentisphaerales; family Anaerobacaceae; genus JAFGPJ01. The sequence continues at coordinate 3,944 of CBDVBU010000171.1, read as the reverse complement.
CGGTATTTTGAATCCGAAATAGGGGCCGTCACGAGATATGTCCCAATCTTTCAAACCGGCATTAAACCATTCGTTGAGTTTGTTTGCTACCGATTTTTGCGTATGTCCCCCGGCAATAAGGTCTCTGAGTTGTTGTTCGTAATCGTCAAGTTTGAAAAAGTAATGCTCGGAGGTTTTCAGGACAGGTCTGGTCCGGCACGTCGAACAGTAGGGATTGATCAGTTCAGCAGGTTGATATGTGCTGCTGCAAACCTCACAGGAATCGCCATATTGGTCTTCGGCTTTACACTTTGGGCACGTACCTCGGACAAACCTGTCCGGCAGTGACATTTTGCAGTTTTCGCAGTAGGTCTGTTCCACGTCTCGTGTGACGATTGAGCCGGCTTCGTTCAGACGATTGAAAATCAACTCGCTGAAATACTTGTTCTCAGGAGAGTGAGTCGAGTAATAGTTGTCAAATTCGATATAAAACTTGTCAAAATCGGCTTTGTGCTCTTTGTGCACTTGTGTGATTAGCTCTTCAGGGTTTATACCTGCGGCGCGGGCACTGAGCATAACAGGTGTGCCGTGAGTGTCATCGGCGCAGAAATAGAGACATTCATTGCCAAGCATTTTCTGAAAGCGCACCCATATATCGGTCTGGAGGTATTCTACTAAATGCCCTAAGTGTATCGGGCCGTTTGCATAAGGTAAGGCTGAGGTTACAACGATCTTTCGAGGCATCTTTCTTCCCTGGTGATTATTGCTCCTTCTTTTTCCGTGTTTTTTGCTTGTTGTTTTTTGGAGGTTTTTCTTGTTCTTCCTTTGTCGATTGGGAGGCAGGAATGATCTCAATCTCATCGACAGAGGCGGCGATTCTTTCTCCAGTTTGGTATTCGATCATTACAAGCTGAGTCAATATCTGGGTATCCACGACTTTACCCTGGCCGTGTTTGGTTTTTACCTTGGCATTCTTTTTCGGCAGTCTTTTTTTAAGGTCCGTATAGGTTTCGTCCTCGTATCGCAGACAGCACTTCAATCTGCCGCAGTAGCCTGAGATTTTTGCCGGATCGAGAGTTGCCTTTTGCATTTTGGCCATTCGCATATTGACCGGTTTTAAATGTTTGAGAAATCGCTGGCAGCAGCATTGTTGTCCGCAACTTTCCACGTCACCGAGGAGTTTGGCCTCATCCCGTGAACCGATCTGGCGCATTTCGATTCTTGTCTGATATTCCTGTGCGATTCTCTTGACCAGGTCGCGAAAATCCACCCGTCCGTCGGACATGAAGTAGAAGATGATGCGTTCGCCGCCGAATACGTGTTCTGCATCGATTATTTTCATCGGCAGGTCCATTTCCTTGACAAAACTCCTGCAATATTCCATCTCTTCTCTTGCAATTTTCCGTAGATGTCGCTCTTCGCTTATATCGGCGGTGGTTGCGTAACGGATGAATTTGCCTGCCTGGCCTTGTGAGAAATCGGTGTCGTCGTTGTTGAAATATTCTTTTAATTGCTCCTGGTTTAGTCTGAATTGACCGGCCTTGTAAGAGCTGAACCGTCCTACGAGATAACCCAATTCAAGGCCTCTGTTGGTTTTTACCACGACGCGAGAGTGCACCTTGAGTATGTCTGCCTCGTGATGCTCGAAGAGACCGAGTGTGCCCATCCGCCCAAATCGAACCAGGATATATTTTTTATGCTTAGCCTGTTTGGTCCTTGTTTCCGAGTTTTTTGGCATCCAAGCTACCTATATAGATACTAATGTTACATTTTACTACCGCTAAACCCGGATTGTATCAGGATCGGCAAGATTTAACAATAGATGTTCGAAAATAAGCTTTTCATTGACGCTGGACTCGATCCATCGCATCACGCGATAGCAGTCGGAGATTTTTTCTGCCGCCGGCTCGGCGTCGAAACGGGCGGCCAGCTTCTCTATCTGCTCTTTTTGGTCGAAATTGATAGGTTCTTTCGCCCTCGTTACGTTTAGATTCATCGCATCGTGCAAGGCGGATATGATTATCCGAACGATAATCTTCATGGCCCTTCGATTGATGTCGGTCTTACTGGTGGCCTTATCGAGGTTTGTCCACTCGGCAGCTATTTTCTTACTTTTTGCGAGAAGCTCCTGGGCCAGGTCAAGGGCTTCGGCGAGTTCATAGCTGACTAAAGAGTCTATCAACTCTTTTTTGGCTTTATAAAGATTTACATTAGCTAACTCAAGTTCCGCCCACTGGCACGCTTCGCCCACACTGCCTTGCGCCAGGCGTGCAAAGTACCGGGCCGGCTCTTCTTCGAGACCCTTTTCTTTTAATTTTTCGATTATCCTGCTTTCGTCTATCGGGCCGAACCGGATCGTCTGGCACCTCGATTTGGTCGTAGGCAGGAGCTTTTCCAGGCGAGTGCACAGCAGCACGATACAGCAATATTCCGGCGGTTCTTCGAGGACCTTCAACAGGCAGTTCTGTGAGGCGATGTTTAACCTTTCAGCTTCGCTGACGACGAACACCTTTCTCTGCGAAATCGTCGGTTTGGTCGGGACCTTCGCGATAAGGAATTCCCGGATTACATCTATCGGCAAATCTACGGGCGCGGGTTTGCCTTTGCCGTCTTCGGTAAATTCTCGCAATTCTTTGTAGATATGAGCGAAGTCGGGGTTTGAGCCGGCTTCTAAGAGCTTGCAGGATTGACACGAGCCGCAACCGTCGGCAAAGCCGTTTTCTAAGATGGGCTTTTTGCAAAGAAGCAGCCTGGCCCATTCGCGGGCGGTTTTGAATTTGCCGATGCCTTCAGGCCCGGCAAAGATATACGCATGTGCCCACCTGCCCGACGCAAAGGCCCGCTGCAGAATGTCGATTGCCTTGTCCTGGCAGAAAATCTCTTTGAATGACATTTATGTAAAACTCACTTCTGAGATAAGTTGCAAGATTCTCTTGTGCACTGTTTCGATCCCGACGGCGGCATCGACTACAACCACGTTTTCGTGCTCCCCGGCCAATTGCAGGAATCCCTCGCGGACTTCTTTGTGATAGCCGTCCCCCTTGGCCTCCATCCTGTCTAACTGCCGGTCCAAACGCCCCGCAGCCGTCTTGATGTCCACATCCAGAATAATGGTCAGGTCCGGCCAGACTCTTTCGAGGCAGTCGGTCGCAATTCTTATCACCTTGTCGGTGCCGAAGCCGCCCGCGAAGCCCTGATAGGCGCAGGTGCTGGATAGCCATCTGTCGAGTACGACACACTGATCGCCTTGTAGTGCCGGCGATATTTTTTCCGCCCAAAGCTGCGCCCTGGCCGCCATGTACAATAACAATTCTGTTCTCGTGCCCATCGCAAGGTGTTCGGGATTCAGCAGGATATCCCTTATTTTCTCACCGATGGCGGTATCGCCGGGATCGCGAAAACGGCTTGTCGGTACGCCCTGGTCTTGAAGCCACTGGACCAAAAGTCCTGCCTGCGTACTCTTACCGCAACCGTCCGGGCCGTCGAGAACAATAAATTTGCCTTGTAATCTATCTTTCAAAAGTTTTTCACCTAAAGCAAAACTATGCCGGAAGACAAAATATCATACCCGGCCCGGCAAAACAATCCATTTATTGCCACGTCCGGCCCGGAGTTGTGTTCTACTGCGAGACTTCCGACAAAGCCTGATATGTCTGAGGCATGCGGTGACGCGGGCCGATAGAACGCCAGTGTCCGACCCAGCGAAGAGGTTCGCGTTTGTTCAAATCAACTTCCGCCCAGAATACGCCGTCTTTGCCCTTGTTCGAGGCCAGAATTCTGCCCATCGGGTCGATAACCAGGCTGTTGCCGTCATATACCGATGGTACCATATAAACGCCGTTATCTCGCGCCCGAACGCGAAAGGTCGATTCGCCGTCAACCCGGCCCTCCTTGTCGGGCAGGGTATTGCCCCAGGTCGGGGCGAAGATAATCTCTGCCCCCTTTAGAGCGAAGATTTCCGCCGC
>CBDVBU010000170.1:0-7628 GCA_965372295.1 uncultured Phycisphaerae bacterium | reverse complement strand
CGAGAAAATCGCCTCGGTTTTTGTGGAGGCCTTGAAAGCCGGGACGATCATCCCGATAGTCTTCACCGATGCACGCCGGGAAGTGGGGGTCCAGGAGCTTCTGGATATTATCGTAAAATACACCCCATCTCCTCTCCAGGCAAAAGCCGTTCAGCTCAAGGACGGCGAGAACGAGATGGAGCTGACCCCCGACGCCGCCGGTCCGCTGGCCGGTGTGGTCTTTCGTGTGGGATTCGATCCGCGATCGAATATGAAGTACTCCTCTGTCCGAATCTTCAGCGGCACGATCAAGTCGGACACCAACATGCTGCGCAACAACGAGAAGAAGGGCATTCGCCCGGGCCATATTCTGAAATCTCAGGGCGGCGAAAATGATCCCGTCGATGCGGGCATTGCCGGTGACATTGTGACCCTGGCCAAGGTCGAGGAGCTGAGGGTCGGTGACCTTGTGCACGACGGCAAAGTAGCCGGCAGGATTGAGCTGCCGGACGTGCCCGAGCCGATGTACTCGTTGGCGCTCGAGCCGGCTACAAGAGGTGACGAGCAGAAAATCGGCTCCGCCCTTGAAAAATTATGCGAAGAGGACCCCTGCTTTAAGGTCACGCATGACCAGCAGACTAAAGAGCTGGTCGCCAGCGGCCTTGGTGAGTTGCATCTGCGAGTGACGCTCGAAAAAATGAAAAACCAATTCAAGCTGTCGATCATGACTAAGGAGCCCAAGATTCCTTACCGTGAGACGATTACCGCCAAAGCCGAGGGTCACTACCGGCATAAAAAGCAGAGCGGCGGAGCGGGACAATTCGGCGAGGTTTACCTTCGTGTCGAGCCCGCCGAACGCAACTCGGACCCGCCGCTATTGTATAGCTGGGACATCTTCGGCGGCTCAATCCCCAGCCAGTACGAGCCGGCCGTCCTCAAGGGGGTCAACGAGATCATGCAGAACGGCATCGTCGCGGGCTTCCCGATGCAGGATGTCAGCGTTTCGGTCTACGACGGCAAGCATCACCCGGTCGATTCGAAAGAGGTCGCGTTTCGTGCCGCGGGCAAGGGTGCGTTCGTCGATGCGCTGCAGAAGGCAAAAGCCGTCCTGCTCGAGCCGATCGTCAATATAGAAGTCACCATCCCCGCCGAGAACGTGGGTGATATCGCCGGCGACCTGGCCTCCAAACGCGGAAGGGTCCAGGGCCAGGATGTGCTGGCAGGCAATTTCATCGTCATTCAGGCGCAGGTTCCGCTCTCGGAAGTCACGCAGTACAACAGCCAGCTCAAAAGCGTGACCGGCGGCCGCGGCAGCTACTCGATGACGCTCAGCCATTACGAGCTGGTGCCGCCCAACGTCCAGCAGCAGATCGTTGCCCAATACGCGAAGAAAAAAGATGAAGATTAGGCTCGTAAAATATACTCCGGCCGGCTGCTCGTCGAGGTTCCGGCGCTTGTCGATTCGTGGCGCGGTTCCTGTTCCGTATCTCTGTTTGATAGGGAGATAGTTAGTATGTCTTCTAAAATACTGTTCGAAGTTTGTTGTGGTTCGGTGGATGATGCCGTTGAAGCCGAGAAGGGTGGCGCTGATCGGGTCGAGTTGAATTCTGCAATGTTCCTCGGGGGTCTGACGCCGTCGCTGGGATCGATAATCGAAGCAAAGGAGAGATTGAATATCCCTGTAATGGTAATGATTCGCCCGAGAGCAGGCGGATTCTGCTATACGCAAGCGGAAATGGCAGTAATGCTGCATGATGCGAAACTGGCCGTCAAGCACGGTGTTGACGGCCTGGTCTTCGGGATACTCACCCCCGACGGCTCGGTCGACGCAGAACGTTGCCGGCGGATCATGGAACTAACCGATGGCCGGCAAACCGTATTTCATCGGGCTTTCGACGTAACACCCGACCCACTGAAAGCGCTCGATCAGTTAGTAGATCTCGGTTTCATCCGTGTTCTAACCAGCGGTCAGGAAAGAACAGCGCCCGAAGGGATCGAACTAATCAGGAAACTAATCGTTCATGCCGGCGACAGAATCGAAATTCTGCCGGGCGGCGGGCTTCAACCCCATAACATCCGGGCGTTCGTTGAACAGACAAAAGTAAAGCAGGTCCATCTCGCGGCGTTCGGCCAAAAACCCGACTCATCGGTTCAGCATCGACCGCACATTACTTTCGGCGGCGCACTTCAGCCGCCGGAAGATCGATATGACCTTATTGACTGCAACATCATTCAGTCCGTCTCCGAACTGTTGAGTCGTTAACGGATCAATCCAGTTCGGTCAGGTAGATATTTCGAAACCGGTATTGTCCGCCCCAGGGTACTTCGGCCTGCAGGGCGATGAATCCCTCTTCGGGACCTTCCAGTCCGTCCGCTTCCCATGCGGATTTGCCATTCATCTGAAGCGAGGCCTTCGTGCCGTGTACCGTGAGTTTGAATTGATTCCACTGGCCGGCCTTTGCAAGTCCCTCGCTTTTGGCTCCTTTTAGGTTACCAACGTTACCTTCCATGCCCTGTCGCAGGTTTACCTGGTAGCGATTGGGCCATGGCTGGTTCTCCGGCACGGAATCGTAGCGGAAATAGACGCCGCTGTCCCACTTGTCGTCCTTAAGGGCTTTCCATTCGAACTCCAGAATGAAATTGCCATATTTTTTCTCAGTTTGTACCAAACCGTTTCCTGCTACGAGCAGGATATCTCCATCGTCGATGGCCGCTTCGCATTTGATGACCGTCCAGCCGTCTAAGGTTTTTCCGTCGAATATCACGACGCGTTTGTCTGCCGGCTCGAAAACCGAACATGAAGTTAACAGTGCCAGTGTAATTACTAAGCTGTAAAACAGATTCAATGCTTTCATAAGGTCTCCAATGTCGTGACTTCATATTGCAAGTTCAATGGTTTACGTACAATTGATTTTGCAGGTATTAAACTGCATCTTGGAATGGATTTCAAGGAAGAACACTACGGTCAGGAGTAAAATAAAAAAGTGTTGTTGAGCTTCAGCAACGCTCAAGCAGATCATGGGCGTTCTTGTAAGCCGGCAGCAGCGAAGGTGTAACTTTGCAGTCCCGGCAGGCCCAATGGAACAGGATTTTCTGCTCCTGTTCCGTCAGATTGTTTGGGGCGTAGGGTTTGCGTATATAGTGGTTTACGCAGCAGGGCGGGTAACCAAAAAGGAAGCCCTCGAATCGCTGGGTTTGGGGGGATTTGTCTATCGGAGTATCGCCGAAGGTCTGTTCGTACAATTGAATGTAGGCGGGCGTTCGGCTGAAGATAGTCTCGACGATTTCCTTGCCGGTCTTGACGGTTCGCCGAACTTGCCTTGTCGGCAGGCCTATCCGCTGCAATAATTCGAGATCGTCATCGGTTAGGGATTTTTCCCATCGGCTTAGGGGCTTTAATCCTTCGCGTGTCAGTACTGCAAGATAGGCCAATTCTAAATCGATTTCTTTGAGTGCACGGAGGGATCTTTGAAATTCAGGTGAGTCGGGATTCAGATCGCCGTCACGGCACTGATTGCTCATCTTATTCGCCCTGGTTCGAATCGGTGTATTGCAGCCATTGCTCTGTAAAAATAACGAAGTCGTCGGAATCAACCCGGCAGTCTCTGTTCAAATCCGCGGGCGGATAGATAGTCCCCAAATCGCCGCACTGGCGGGGCATCTCCAAAATCTTAGCCAAAGCGGGCAGATCAATTCTGCTTTTTTCGTGAACGTTACCCTCGAAGCTGAACGAGCCGTGTTCCATATAATGCAGCCCCAGCACGGGAACGTCGATAGAAAGTCCGAGCTTTAGATTTGTAATCTGCCAGTAACCCATATTGACCGCTAAGCCACATGTGCGGCAATTCTCAAGACCTCGCTGTAGATAGTTTACCTTATATATTGTATTTATTTCGGGACCGTTCGGGTCGAAAACCGGCAGGGCATCCACCGCCTCTGCACATTGCCTGGCCAGTTCGATACCGTCGTCAGTCAGGTCATCGTCCTGGTCGGCGTCGTACAGGTTGAAGCCCGCTGTTAATTCTTCGCTATCCGTCATTAAATCGCCATCGAGGTCATCGGTGACAGCCAACTGATGCTCATTTGGGTCTTCAGGATACCGCAGTTCGAGGGTTCTCAGTAATCGTGCAATGTTAATCCTGCCGCTGTGAACGTCGCCGAAGCAATCGAATGAGCCGTGTTCCATATAGTGCAATGCCAGATCGGGCAGGAACGTCCCATCTAAAGGATCGCTTGGATCGGGATACGACAAACCGAGATTTGGATTGACGATTTCGTAGCCGCCCATATTGACCTCCTGGCCGCAAATGTCACATCGTTCCATACCAAAAAGCGCGTGCACTACTTTATGCATCTGATTCGGTATCTGCATCATAGTGCCGGGAACATAGACGGGCATTTCGTTAATCACAGCAGCGCAGTGCTGTGCCAGATCCACGCCGTCCGGGACCTCATTGCGATTCTGGTCGGCAATGAAGGGGCGATATCCGATTGCAGTTTCTTCAACATCCGCAAGCAAATCCGCATCTGCGTCCCGGCTGACCGGCTGTTGGTGTGTGATTAGCTTATCTTTGGCGAGAGCCTTATTCAGACCTGCGCCCGCCCCCAAAGTTATTGCCGCCACCGTGCCGGCCGCGATAGCCCGTTTTCGGAAATTACTGCGTTTGCCGGTTTGTCTCTGGTAAGCTCTTCTTAATCTTTTCATTTTTTTTCCTCCAAATTAAAGCCTGCTGCTACAGGTAAGAACATCCTTAATTATCCTTTAAAATTATATCAGGGCAACAAAATTTTGTCCAGAAATATCATTCTGTGATGGCTCCCTGCAAATTGGCTTTGTTTTTTCAACCCCCAGAGCAGGTCTGGGGGCTAACCGAGATTGGCTTTGTTTGGCTTTGTTTTTTGCCATCCAAGATCGCAAAAAAACACCAAAACACATATAAATCTTTACTATTATTGAACTAACACTATTTTGCCTATTTTAACATTGGCTTTGTTTTTTCAAATCCGTTTTCGCAATACGCACCACACAATACTCAATACGAAATAAATTGGCTTTGTTTTTTCAAATCATGCTTTTCCCCAAAAAGCATGCCCTGAGCGTAGTCGAAGGGTCTAATAACCACGAATTAACACCAAGAAATAGTCATTAACCGCTGATTAACGCAGATAAACGCGGATAAAATAATAAATCGTAATTAATAAATCATAAATGGCAAAGTTCTCAATTCAAAGTACGACATACTTCATACGATATACGTATTTTGTTATATAATGTACTAAATCATTTCTAAAAATCAAGGAAAATTCCAAATAAATCTCCGTGAGACGCCGTTCTTTGTTTGTATTGCGTAGTGTGGGTAGCGTAGAATGGCCAGATCCCGCGTGTGCAAGATATATTTTTTGCACAGCCAACTGTCTATTTTACAGGAGGTACTCCAAGGTCTTTACATATCTTCCTTGCCAGAACATCTACAATTTCATTGTGCCTCGGAACGGCCGATCTCTTGTTTAATGATGGATTATACCACCAGGAATGTCTTGCCCCTTCTCTGATAAATTCACAGCCTTGAGAGCGAAGATATCGGAGTAGTGCCTTCCTTTTCATATTGCTATTTGCTCTTCACGGAAATCCGTCCCCACAGCGGATAGAGCGTCCCGCCGATTAAACTCCAGGGCCTCTTTTAGCGTCACCTTGAGAGTTTCCAATAACTTCTCATGTGTCTGTTCCTGGCAGTTTACCCCGGGCACCTCTTCAATCCATCCAAACCAACAGCCATCGTCCTGCTTGGTAACAGCCGTATATACTTTGTTCATAATCGCACCATCGACTCTCATCTATATCTAAAATACCCCCCTGTCTGAAATATATCTTAAAACAACAGACCGCAAGAGTCAAGAGACTTGTTGCCCATGATGATCTTTTTATTCTCCGGCAGCATCCTCGAAAATCGGTAAACGTCCCAAATAAATTCTTTATCGGTAAGTGTCAGATTAAGTCTTGACTATCTCACATTTAAACGAAGTCGCAGGTCAGCATGGTTATTCTTTCGCTGCGTGCTTACGGAGTATTTCTGCTATTTCAGTGTTTCCTTCCTCCATGGCCCACGACAAGGCAGTCTTGCCTTTATTGTCTTTTGCATTGATGTCGATCCCTTTGACGATAAGAAGTTCTACTATCTCCCAGGAATCACTTGTGAAGCCTTGTTGTTCGTCTCGTTTGATTCGGTCACTTTGTTGTCTGGATCGACTACCACAACAATTGTATCCTCACTTGGTTTCAGTTTCAGACTAGGATTGTATTCTCCCCAGCCGTCACCAGGCATGATAGGCCCTGCGGCATGAGGCGCAAGAAGCCGTCCACCTTTGTCGGGATCACCAGCATAGAAACAAACTCCAAATTCGGGAAGAGGACGTGAGCCTTTATTCCAAATTGCAATCTCAGCTCTAAAAGATCCATCAGGTTGTTTTGTCACCGTTAACTTGCTGTCATCTATGGCAATGTCAATTCTTGCAGATTCAGTTTTAGATTTTGGACGAATCTCTTTGACTTTTACAGGGGGATATTCATACGGCTCTATCCGGACATATTTCTCTCCGGCGTTTGCCTTGAAGAAATCTATGACGTCGTCCAGCATTTGGCTCTTAATCGAATGGCCAACTCCGTTATAGGTAACCAACTGCGCGGGGAGCTTCTGTTGGCGATAAATCTTCCGGCTTAATTCCCAGCGATCCGGCATCATTTCTGGGGCGGCCAGAGCCTTTCTAATTATATCAGCTTCTTCTTCCCGCCAGGCCTCGCGCGATAGCAGAGTATCATTTCTGTCGGACGACCCCATATAAATATAATGAGCAACCTGCATGAAAGCCTTGTCATCGAACGGCTTACTGGCAAACCTCTCAATGCCGGCTAGCCCAATTGGAAAAGGAAGCTCATATCCATTCCATTCTCTCACAGGCAGGGTCGGCAATCCGTTCACTCCGCCGGCGGCAGCAGCCTTGACCATTTCAGGGTGCAGATAAGAATATCTGTTACAGAATTTCGCCGATGCAGAAAATCCGTGCATGAAAATCTTGTCGTTGATCTTGAATCCGTTTGTACGCAAAAGCTCCTGAGCATGTTTGATCATTGCAGTTAGTTGAAGATCGACACGTTTGAGCTTTCCTGCCGCTATTTCAAGAGTGTCGATATCCAAAGCATGGGTGTAGGCCCACGAGTGAGTTTCAGGATGGGGACGGGGAAAAGTAGGGGCCAGCAATGGAACACCAAGCCGCTTGGCCATACGATTGGCGTGAGATTTTTTCACTAACGCTAGTGCCTTCGTCCGATGGACTTCCAAATCGTCTGAAACCATACCGCTATTGTTTGGCTCCACCAACATATAGACCGGGCTGCGCTTATCAATCCCGCCAGGGATAAACAGGTAATACGGAAAGTTGAAGCCCTCGACAGACTGGGCCTCGACCTGCACAGTGTCATCACCGGACAGATCCAACTTTTGTATTGCCCCGACCTTACGCACTGTTGCAGATTCAGAAACGATCGTGGAAATTGTTTTTGAGACCTTGTTGTTAGTCTCATCTGACTCTTCAACTTTATTGTCAGGGTCAACTATTACTGAAATTACATTTTCACCTGGTCTCAGTTCCAG
>CBDVBU010000169.1:0-7657 GCA_965372295.1 uncultured Phycisphaerae bacterium | reverse complement strand
AAACCTACTGCGAGAATCAAAAGCAAGGTTAAATTCTTTTGGTGTGAAATCGATAGGATTGTTTGGTTCATTTGTTAGAGGCGATTCATCCTCGCAAAGTGATATTGATATATTGGTTGAATTCAACCGCGATAGAATGACTTACGATAATTTCATCGATACGTGTTTTTTTCTTGAAGAGTTGTTCGACCATGAAGTTGAAGTTGTTACGGCGGACTCAATTAGTCCTTATATCAAACCTTATATTATGAAGGAAGTTGAATATGTCTCGTTGTCCGCTTGAATACCTGCGTCATATCCTTGATGAAATAAGCGATGAAGGAGGAAGTTGAGCGTCCGCCTTAGAGAAGAGTTCAATTGTCCGTGTCCATGACGTGGCTGAAATGGTGGATGTTGTGAAAATAAATAACGCTATTAGCGCCGCATCATGGTCGTGTGCTGATCCATAATTGACGCGCCTGATTCAAGGAGGTTGCTCTTGTCAGATTTTCGTATTCGTCCGGTCGATTCAGATGATGGGGACTGGATTGAGCAATTCATCACCGAGCGATGGGGGGCGGAATTTATTGCCGCTCACTACGAAGTATTTCACTGCAGGGATCTGCCCGGTTTTGTCGCTACAGAGGGCGAGGAAAAGGTCGGGCTTCTGACGTATAAAATTGTCGGCGATGATTGCGAGATCGTGAGCCTTGACAGTCTGCGGTCCCGCATGGGTATCGGCACAGGTTTGATTGACGCGGTCAAAACGGCAGCCTCCGAATCCGGATGCAAGCGGCTGTGGCTTGTCACGACGAATGATAATATGAACGCGCTGCGTTTTTATCAGAAACGCGGCTTCGTGCTGGTTAAGATTAATCGTAATGCGATCGAATTCGCCCGAAACCTTAAACCCGTACCGTTAATAGGAGCCGAGGGCATCCCGTTACGGGATGAGATCGAACTCGAAATGATGCTGGGGGATGCCGCTTGCTGATGCACTTATCTAAGAAAATAAAACCGTTCAATTACTGTCCGGCTTGCGGATCGAGTGACATAATTTTCGATGACACAAAAAAAATCAGTTGTCGGGACTGTTCTTTCACTTATTATCACAATGTCGCCGCCGCGGTGGGGGCGATTTTGGAATGCGATAAAAAGATCGTCTTAATCGAGAGGGCTACAAACCCGGGCAAGGGTAAGCTGGACCTGCCGGGCGGCTTCGTTGACCCAAAGGAGTCCGCAGAAGAGGCGATAAAAAGGGAAATAAAGGAAGAATTAAAAATAGATCTCAGAGAGCCGAAATATTTGGGTTCTTATCCGAACATCTATCGATACGAGGGAGTGATTTATCATACTTGTGATCTGTTCTTCTATTCAAAAATCGATGCTCTTCCCACAGATTTTGACAAAACAGAAATAGAAGAATTGATTTTGATAAATCCTTTAGAGATTCCTGATGATAAAATTGCATTCAAATCAGTTAAAATGGGTCTCGGCATATTCAAATCCTCAAAGTCCCATATACAACGCGAAGCTCAATAGGCGGTTCCTAATTGTGTGACGGCGGTAGGGATTCAATCGGTGTTCAGGGCGATTTTGAGAGCTTCGCTGGTGTTTTTAACGAATTCGAATTTGATGCCTTTTTTTGCTTCTTTTGGAACTTCGGGCAGGTCTTTTTTGTTTCTGGCGGGCAGGATGACGGTTTTTATGCCGGCCTGCTTGGCTGCTAAGATTTTTTCCTTCAGGCCGCCTATGGGCAGGACCAGCCCTCGCAGCGTGATTTCCCCTGTCATAGCCACGTCCGGCCGGGTGGGCTTGTCCAGCAGCAGGCTGACCAGCGAGGTGAATATTGCTACACCGGCACTTGGCCCGTCCTTGGGGATTGCTCCCGCCGGGACGTGGATGTGATAATCGAATTTGCGGAAGTTTTCCGGCTTGATTTTCAGTTTTTTCGCGTTTGCCTTCACGACGGAAAAGGCCGCCTGGGCGCTTTCCTTCATCACGTCGCCGATTTGGCCCGTTAATTGTAGAAGTCCTTTGCCTGGCATAGATGCAGATTCGATGAAGAGCAACTCGCCGCCAACCGGTGTGTAAGCCAGGGCGGTTGCGACGCCGGGTATTCCGGTTCGCAGCGCCAGCTCAGATTCGAATTGTACCGGGCCCAGGATTTTTGCGAGGTCTTTTTTGCCGATGGTCGCCCGTCTCTTTTTGCCTTTGGCAATTTCTGTTGCCACGGCCCTGCAGACGGCTGCGAGATTCCTTTCGAGATTTCGTACACCAGCCTCTCGCGTATAACCTTTGATGATGACGAGTACGGCGTCGTCTTTCATTCCGCAGCGGTTCTTACTGAGGCCATGCTCTTTTAGCTGGCGGGGAATGAGGTATTTTTTAGCGATTTTGAGTTTTTCGGTCTCGGTGTAACCGGGCAGCTCGATTACTTCCATTCGGTCGCGCAGCGCCGGCGGCACCGGCTCAGTATAATTTGCGGTCCCGATGAACATGACCGAAGATAAATTAAAAGGTTGGTCGAGGTAGTGGTCGGTAAAATCGAAGTTCTGTTCCGGGTCGAGCACTTCCAGCAGGGCGCTGGCCGGATCGCCCCTGAAATCACTGCCGATTTTGTCCAACTCATCGAGCATGAACACCGGATTTTTGCTGCCGCACTTTCGCAACTCCTGCAGGATTCGCCCGGGCAGCGCCCCGATGTATGTTCTGCGATGTCCCCGGATGTCGGCTTCGTCCCTGATTCCGCCGAGAGATATGCGGACAAATTCCCTTCCCATTGCCCGGGCGATTGATTTACCGAGCGATGTCTTGCCCACGCCGGGAGGCCCGACGAAACAAAGAATGGGACTCTTGCCCCTGGGATTCAGCTTGCGGACGGCTAAGAACTCGAGGATGCGTTTTTTTACCTTAGTCAGATTGTAGTGGTCGGCGTTTAATATCCGCTGGGCCTTATTGATATCGAGCTGGTCTTTGGTTTGAATCGACCAGGGCAGTTCGCAGACCCAATCCAGGTATGTGCGGATAACGCTGTATTCCGGCGAAGCGGGCGGTATTTTACTTAATCTGTCTAACTCGCGCAGGGCTTCGGCCTCCACTTTTTTGGGCATTCTGGCTTTTGCAATGTTCTGACCGACTTGCTTGAGCTCTTCGGTTCTGAGATCTTTCTGGCCAAGCTCGGTTTGAATGGCTTTCAACTGTTCCTGGAGGAAATACTCCCGCTGATTTTTGTCTATGGATTCCCTGACGCGGCCCTGTATCTTGTGGCTTAATTCAAGAACCTCCAACTGATGGGCCAAAACTACCGATATTTGTTCGAGGCGTTTGGCGGCGTCAAGCTCTTCGAGTAACTGCTGTTTCTTTACGATGTCGAAGCTAAGATTCGCCGCTAAAAAATCAGCCAGTGCGGATGGATTTTCGATATTTTCCAGCAATACGGATGCTTCTTCCGGGACATTCGGACTTAATGCGATAACGCGATTGGCTGCCTGACGGACGCTGACGATAAGCGCCTGGAGTTTTTTTGTTTTTTTTACTTTAGTGCTTAGCGGCTGGATTCTTGCCTTCAGGTAGGGCTTTATCGCTACCTTTTTTATTACTTTAAAGCGGGTTATGCCGTGGACTACAATATGTACCGAGCCCTGGGGCAATTTTGTGACCTTCAGCACTGAAACAGCGGTTCCAATTGAATAGAGATTATTAAAATCCGGCCTGTCGGTTTCAGGATTGCGCTGCGTCAGGAGTCCTATGATTGATTCGTTAGGTTCGGTATCGGCAAGTAATGCTTTGCTTCTTTTTCGGCCGATCGCTAACGGCATTATCGTGCCGGGATAGGCAACGGCGTTTCGAATCGGCAGGATGCTGATGACTTCCGGCAGTTTGAATCCCTGGTCGTTATCGTGTAATTGATTGTCGTCGTATAGATATGGCTCAAAACGCGCGGAGTCTTCGGCCACCACTTCAACCAGCCAATTATCATCGAGGGCCAACAGATTTTTAAGATTACTTGCCATAAAGCAAACGAGCCAATATATAATACAAAAAAGTTGGTGGAAAAATCCACCCAAGACTTCATTTCAGTTCATCGCATTAAATTCGACCATTGTAGCTATTATAATCAGACTTCACACCGATATAAAGCGTTAAATCCGGCAATAGTTATTTCAAAATTACCGGCAATTCATTCGCATTTATGGGACGTGTTGCGGCTGCCATGAAGAGAAACTTCGGCTTGGTTCAAATAAGACAGATTCCGGGTAACATTGATTTGAGGCTCCATATCGGCGGGTGGCAGCCTCAAATCCAGAGGATTTGGGGATGATTGCGCTGCTTTTGGAGCATTGCCATCCCCAAGCTGCGCTTGAGGCTGCCACCCGGGATTGAACCAGGCCGAAACTTCTGCACATTGTGCCGGTTGTAGCAGGTTAGAAGGGAACATTTCATGAGGATATAAACACTTCAGGTAAATCGCAAACTTATTTCTTGACAAAAAGAATCGTAAAAGGTATAATACTAAATACTGAGAACACACACTATTATGGGGGAGATTATTACGTTTGTCTGACGGGGGAGTTGGTCCTAATACATAGCGTAGGGATGAATTTAACACAATTATTATTTTATTATGGGGATGGATGATGGAAAGATTAAGAAAAAAAATCAAAGGGCGGTGCTTTAGGAAGGTTGTCATATATTTCCTGACTTGGTGTATGGTTTTGAACACGTCACTGCCTGCCGTGCTGGCTGAAGTCGTACTTCAGCCGGATGGTATTATAAATGGTACTATCACCGTGAGTCCGCTCGGAGGGGGTATTACCCAGGATATGACTGCCAGTGACGGCGCTATCGGCCACTTCAGCGATTTTGATATCGCAGCGGGCCACGCTGTTACCTGCGTACAACCCGGCGCTAATGCCAATGCTTTGTTCCGGATATTTTCGGGAGACGGCACTCAGATTCTTGGCCAATTCGATGCCACCGGCAATATTTTCCTTATCGATCCTGCCGGTATCCTCTTCGGTGCGAATTCCCAGGTTAATGTCAACAGGTTGGTTGCATCGAGCCTTGACATAGACAATGGGGATTTCTTAGCCGGCGATTATCTTCTCGCCGGAGAGGGCATTGGTGAAGTCGCCAACTACGGCACAATAAACGCCGCCGAGGGCGTGGCGCTTATCGGCAGGAAAATTCTCAATGCCGGGACTATAACGACGGGTGAAGGCGGATTTGTCGTAATGGCAGCCGGTGACAGAGTGCTGCTTGGCGAGCCCGGGAGCAAAATCGTCGTTGAGATGGATTCGGTTACAATAACCGATCCGGAAAACCCGGAAGGTTTCGGCGATGTCGTTAACGAAGGTGAAATCACGGCTCCCGGAGGTACGGTAGTCCTTGCCGCGGGCGATATCTTTTCGACGGCGCTTGATGTGCGAGTTGAAAGCGGCGTCGGTTTTGTCATGCAGGACGGCGACATTAATGCCGACAGCGACAACGGCGACGGCGGAAGTGTTACTTTGACCGCAGGCGACGAAGTCATACTCGCCGAGAGCAGTCTTACCACCGCCAACGGCGGCGTCAGCAATGTTAGCGCCAATGGAGGCGAGGTCGTCGCTTATGCATCTGATATGTTCAACAACGATGCAATTGTTAGATTTGAGGCCGATGCAGAAATCGAAGTTATGGGAGGTTCTCCTGAAGACCCGACTATATTAACTCCAGAGGACACTGTCGAGAAATTTGACGGTGGTCTTGCGGAGATAAGCGGTGACCATCTTTTCTTTGACGGCACTGTCTACGCGACAAGCGAGCCTTTTGATGTTCCCGATCCGGAAAATGCCGGGGAGACAATAACAATTATACCTGAAGGCGGTACGTTACATATCGATCCGGTGGGTTTGACCCTTGCGGACGGGCCGATCCCCGACGAAGGGGCTGCGATAGATACCTTCTATGAAGAGGAGTTGGAGGCCTATTCCCAGGCTGGTATGAATACCATTCTTGAAGGCGATTTTGCCATCACCGTCGAACACATGAGCACTGACGGTGTGATTGAAGGTGGCAGTGGTGATATCGCACTTCGTACGGTCTATGATATTGGCGGTATTGAGTTTCTGCCGAATCCAGAGACAGGCCTGATCGAAACCGCAATCCATACTGAAGCCGGTTTCGAGCAAGGCGGCGGCAGCATCTATATGCTGGCGGGCAGCGGCGGTATCAAAACCGGCGATCTTTCAACCGGCATCCTCCCGAAT
The DNA here is from genome assembly GCA_965372295.1 of uncultured Phycisphaerae bacterium. Classification (GTDB taxonomy): domain Bacteria; phylum Planctomycetota; class Phycisphaerae; order Sedimentisphaerales; family Anaerobacaceae; genus JAFGPJ01. The sequence goes on along the minus strand of CBDVBU010000169.1, from coordinate 1,427 downwards.
GACAAGGTAAGTGAGCCCGGCCATATCAGACTATTAACCACGAATGGCGGCGATATAGAAACCGGAGCAATGCATGTGGAAGGCGGCAGTTACGTTGAAATCAGCGCCATCTCAGCGGGTAATCTAACGGTGAATGGTTCTGTGGTATCAAAAACCAATCAGATTCCGTCCGATACGAAGGGCATTTTCTCCGCCAACTTGTGCCTGGTAGCGATGGAGAATGTACATGTCGATGGTAGTGAAATCGCAGTCGAAGCTCATGGCAAAGGAGAGACTAATGCAGATATTACCATTTGTGCAGGCGAAGATGTAACCATAGAAAATGTAGACGGCATAAGTTCATATGCGATAACTTCGGAAAATGAACCGGGCAATATTGCGACTGCAACTGTAACGATAGCTGCCGGCGGGAATAAAGAAGGGCCCGGTACAATTTCAATCAATGGTGTGACTTATGATTCCGCACCAGATGCAGACAATTCAGGTCTTCCTATAACTGTTACCTCTTCAACATCCGGTTCCGGGGCACCTGTTGTGGTAACACCGGGAAGCACTGTCGATTATGACGGTAACGGTGATCCATGGGATGAGACCAGTACGGACGGTACTGCTCATTCGGCACTGTTCATCGATAACGATGTTCCGGTGCCTCCCGGTCACCCTGAGAGTCCGTGCTACGGCAATTGCCCGGAGCCGCCGCTTCTGCCGCCGGTACCTACTGTGCTGATCATATTAGATGATTCCGCCACAATCGGCAAGAACGTGACGGATCATTATGTTGCTGTACTGATCAACGATGACGGTGGGGAACTATTGGTGGATGGAAACGTCCTTGAGGATTATCAGTACGACGGCGCCGGGACTCTGACCCCGGTTCGTGATCCTATAACCAACGAGATCATAGCCTTCGAATACACTCCTCCGGCCGATGCCGACTTTGTATGGGACGGTGTCAGCGACTATGCTGAGTTTATCGAGACCTTCACGTATAAAGCTGAAGACGCCGAAGGAAATATCTCAGTGAATACAGCCACAGTTACAATCACCGTAATGAACTTCCTTCCAGTTGCGGATGGAGGATTTGCTACGACACCCAAGGCAGATAATGTTGACGTCACAGAAGCAACCGCGGCTGGTAGTGATCTTATTGAGTTTGTGATAGGCAGCGATATAGATGACGACTTTGTCTGGATATCTTCGTACGATGCACCGGCGCACGGTACTCTTACTCCGATTTATGATACAGTGGATCCGACCAAAATCGTAGGTTTCACTTACGATCCGCCGGATGATCTTAGTGCCGCCTCTTTTGACAGCACCGGCTTCGATGATGCATACGATTCATTTACCTATACGGTCACCGATGGCTATAACTTCTCCACGGCTACCGTAGAAAACCCCGGCGCTGTCCAGATTAACCTGACGAA
>CBDVBU010000168.1:0-7666 GCA_965372295.1 uncultured Phycisphaerae bacterium | reverse complement strand
TGAAGTTTTGGAGATTAGAATGAAGAAAAGGATTTTGCTTTCGGTATTGTTATTTGTCGTCGCTTTTACATTTAGCTGCAGAACCCCCACGAAAGAGACCAAAACATCTTATGACAGGCCCCTGCCGCCCGGTCAGTACGCGCTGCGGAAGATAACGAATCTCCACGAAATTCCGGATTTCACGATGGCCTGTCTTGCTCTGACCGACCTGCGAGCGGCCATCGACAACAGCCGGAGTTACCTGAATAAGCCATCCAGCCGGCAGTTCTTTCCCGTCAGCGGAATCACTCACAGCCGGACGCAGAAGAGCCTTGATGCGTTCGCCGAGCTTTTGGATTCGGGGCTTCGCGGCGCGCAATTGAACCAGGCCATTCGAGAAAAATTCGACGTTTATATATCGATCGGATGCGACGATGTCGGGACGGTGCTGTTTACGGGCTACTATACGCCGATCTTCAACGGCTCGCTCACTCGCACCGAGCGTTTCGAATATCCGTTGTACAAGCAGCCGGACGATCTGGTCAAAGGGCCGACCGGCGAGATTCTCGGCCGAAAAGGGCTGGACGGAACAATCACACCTTATCCGCCGCGATCCGTCATCGAAAATTCGCGAATGCTCAGGGGTAATGAATTAGCCTGGCTTGGCGATCCGTTCGAAGCGTATATCGCACACGTGCAAGGCTCGGCCAAGCTCCAACTGCCCGACGGCAAGCTGACCACAATCGGCTACGCCGCCAACAACGGGCATGAGTACGAAAGCGTCGCCCAGGCGCTGGTCAGGGACGGCCGAATCCCCGGCGATAAAATAAGCCTTTCGGCAATGATAGATTACTTCAAGAGGTATAAAGACCAGGTCGAGATGTACGTCCGGCGAAATCCGAGATTCGTATTCTTCAGGAAAGAAGGCGGCCCGCCGCTCGGCTGCCTGAACGAGCCGGTAACGACCCTTCGGAGTATCGCTACGGACAAGACGATCTTCCCGCGGGCGTCCCTTACTTTCATCTCTACCACCCTGCCGCAAGCTATGGGCACAACAGTAGTCAATCAACTCTACGGCGGCTTCGCCCTCGACCAGGATGCCGGCGGGGCAATCCGCGCTCCGGGCCGGTGCGACGTCTATATGGGTGTGGGTAACATGGCGGGAAAACTCGCCGGTCAAACGTACCAGGAGGGCCGGTTGTACTATCTGTTTCTAAAGTAAGAGGTAGGTGCCGTGTCGCGGGCATCCTGCCCGCGATTCGAGGGCGGGACGCCCTCGACACATGGCCCGCCTACCTATCATGGTGGGGCAAAGCCCTAACCTACAATCTAAGAGAAGCCTTGGATGGTTTGAAGAAGGAATATAAAATGGCTAAAAGAATACTCATGCCGGTTGTTCTAATTGTTATGGCGTTCTTGCTTGTCGGCTGCCAAACTGCCAAGGGAATAAAGGGAGATGCCCAATTCATTGGCGATAAAACTGTTGAGATACTTGATAAATAAATCATGGAGACGTGGGAGCGGTGTGAGGAAAACGGAATCAACACGATGATCTCTACCGTCCATAGCCCGCATGCCAACGGCAATGAGTCGGCCGGCGCCTGCCGGGGCCTTTGCTGATCATGCAGAACAAACGGTCGCCGTCGATTTCATACCGGTCGGCTGGAAGCTCGGCCAGCCCATCCTGCCTGATGAACGCAAAAGCCTTTTCGAACGCCGGGTGCATTTTGTAATAGCGTTCGGCACGCTGAAGCTTATTGATGATAATATGGTCTCTTTTCATTTGTACTTTGGCCTCCTTATGCCTCGAACAGGATGTGATACCGAAAATCAAAACGCAGGCAACCAGCCCCGCCCCCGATACGGCGATAAATAATCCTTTTATCCATAATACCAACTCTCCAAAAGCAAATAATTGCCGAGCCCTTTCAACAGGCCCGAAGTCACCTGTTTCTTCTTACCCATATCGGGCCATAATATAACGAACCTGCGATTGATGCCAAAGAATTCCATATCATGTATCTTGCTTATGATTAGTAGCACAAATTGAACAGAAAGACACGGAAAACGAATCATAAAATCTCCCCGAATGAATAAAAAAATCCTTAATATTGGGCTAAGAGAACGGATTTTTCCAAAAAAGCAAAATTTTTTCATTTTTTGCCTTGACGAGATGACTACATTTGTAATATTGTTTATATGACTACTAATGTAATCAAGGAGAAAAGAAATGACAAGAGAATTACCCAGAATAGCCGACTCGGAGTGGCGCGTAATGCAGGTGCTATGGGAGCACGGCCCACAGACAGCAAATGGCGTAGTGAGCACATTGTCAGGCGAGGTAAAATGGAAACCCAGAACGATCAAGACATTAATAAGCAGACTTGTGAAAAAGGGTGCCGTCAAAGTCACCGAGGAGGGCTACCGGTACCGGTATTCCGCCGCGGTGGATGAGTCCGCATGTGTCCACTCTGAGACCAGGTCTTTCGTTCGGCGTGTCTACCAGGGCGCGATGAAGCCTGCCCTGGCTGCCTTCATTGAGGATGCGGACCTGTCAGACAAAGAGATCGACGATATACAGAATATCCTTAACCAGAAAAGAAAGGGATAAAAATGGAAATTATAATGACCTATGCTCAGTCGTTTTTCGGCTGGCTCTTGCAGACGACCCTAATTGCGAGTGTGGTCATCTGCCTGATTCTGCTGATCCAGAAGATGCTGGGCGGCAAGCTGGGGCCTCGCTGGTGTCACGCTCTGTGGCTGGTTTTATTGATACGTATGATATTGCCCTGGGCGCCTTCGAGCCGAATGAGTCTATTAAATCTAATTCCTTCGTGGGATCGGCAGATTCAACGAGCCCAACCATCTGAGGCCGCTGAACAACAAGGGCCATCTGGTGCCGGACAAACTTCCGACACTGCAGAAGGGATACCCGCTCAGAAATCAGAGTCTGACGTCACCATTCAGAATCGGTTAATTCCGGAACCAGGAGCGATTGCCGATATACGAATCGAATCTCAGCCATGGTTGGTTTCACTCCGTCGAGTTTTGCCGGTTCTCTGGCTGGCCGGTGCAACAGTAATTGGGGTATATCTTCTCATGAGCAACTTTGCCCTCTGGCGGATTGTCAAACGTGACCGCCCGCTGGTCAAACAAACACTGCTTGAGCTTTTCGAAGAATGCAAGGCCCAGATGGGCGTCCAGAGCCTCGTGGTGGTTGTGCCGAGTAGCCAAATTAGGAGCCCTGCTCTTTTCGGTTTTATCCGGCCGCGTCTGCTCTTGCCGCTGGAGATGCTGGAGAAAGCCAGCCGGGAAGAGATGCGATATGTCTTCCTGCACGAGCTGGCCCACCTGAGACGGCACGATATTTACCTTGGATGGCTGACAAGCCTGTTGCAGGTCCTGCACTGGTTCAATCCGCTGGTGTGGTTTGCTTTTTACCGAATGCGGTCCGACCGGGAACTGGCCTGTGATGGCCTTGTGTTGGCTCGTACTCAAAAGGAGGAGTCACAAGAATACGGACAAGCGATAGTAAGCCTCGTACGTCGTTTCTCCCGCTCGCGCCCTCTGCCTGCAATGGCGGGAATTCTCGAAAGCAAATCTCAATTGAAAAGGAGAATTACCATGATTTCACAATTCAAAAAGAACTCATATCACTGGTCGCCTCTGGCCGTCGCTCTGATTGTTCTCTTGGCTGGTGTTTCTCTCCCAAACGCCGTAGGGAGTAAGAAACCAGTTAGTTTCTGGCCAAAGTCCGAGCCTGGCATCTCGCTTCGCAGGATAAAAACAGGTCCCATGTCGGACTTCTCGAGCCCGCCGTCTCTGGATGGTCGGTACTTATGCGATTTGGGGAGCCGAGACGCGGAAGGCTACTCGCCCCTGGCCGTCCGCGACCTTGTTACAGGCGAGGTTCGACCGCTGACAGAAGCGTCTCGAGGCTTTCCATTGAGCCTAGTCATATCTCCCGACAGCAAATACGTTGCTTACGTTTACCAGTCTTGGTCCCCGCCAAAGAGCGAGCTTCAACTAATCAGGATGGACGGCACAGGGCACCGAGTTCTCTATCGCCTTGAACAAGATGAGAGGTTCCATATACGTGCCTGGACGCCGGACGGCAAGAAGATTGTTGGCGCCTTCAAGAAAGGCAGTGAAAGTCTTCAACTGGTCGCCTTCTCAATCGAAGATGGTTCCATGCAGGTTATTTACACTTTCGATACTTACTGGCCTATGTGGCAGAGCCCGCTCCACAAGGTGGCGATATCGCCTGATGGACGCTATATGGCCTACGACCGACCGCCGAAAAAGGGCTCTTGGAATGCTGAAATCTACATACTTGACATCGAACATCAAAGGGCAGCGTGTGTAGTTCAGCACCCTGCATATGATAAACTATTAGGCTGGACCCCAGATGGCAATCACATCTTCTTCACCAGTGACCGCAGGCAGGGACTACCTGGTGGCTTCACTGCTACAAACACTCGGGACGCCTACCTTCTGCCGGTAGCCGGAGGCAAGCCGCAAGGGCCACCCGTGCTGGTCAAATCTGATATGCCCGACAAGCTTAGACCGAAAGGCTTCACAAGCAGTGGTACTTATCATTATACTGTCGAGTTCAAGACGATAGAGGCCGTTGTGGCCAAGTTGGACCTGCAAACAGGAAAGCTGCTGACGAAACCTCAGGCGGTCGGCCAGACTGGGGCGGGTCAAATACCTGCATGGTCACCTGACGGCCGACAACTGGCCTACGGTATACATCAGCCCGACAAATCTCAGACAATTCGCATCCGAGACATAGAAACGGGTGGTGAACGCGAACTCGATCCCAACCTGCCGCATTTCTCCTGGCTTCGGTGGTCGCCTGATGGAAAGTCATTTCTTGTGTCGAATTTTGCCAAAAACTCTCCGCGGGCCATCTACAGGATAAATGCAGACACAGGCGAACGTCTTACTATGGTTCAGAGCGAGTCTTCGGACACCTTGCCGGGCGAACCTCAACTCTCTCCTGATGGCAGCACGTTGTACTACGTTCTTCACCATTCCGACTCAAAGAAGGCGATCCTGATAACCAGAGACATCGAGTCAGGACATGAAGAAGAGCTATTCGCTCTGGACGGTACCCGAGACATGCGAGGCCTCACCTTTGCCCTCTCGGAGGATGGCCGGCATTTGGCTCTTGCCACCCAGGTGAGGGCCTCCTCCGGAGTGGGGGCGGATAGGCGCATCTCGATAATGCCGGCCAAAGGCGGCGAGCCCAGGGAACTGTGGAAGAGCGAGGAGCGAGCAACGAGGCCGGTGATCACGTGGACACCTGATGGGCAGTCGTTGCTCTTCACTAAGCAAAGCCCGGAGGGGGGAAGAGAATTGTGGCTTGTTCCAACCGGCGGTGGGCAGGCGCGCAAGCTTTGCGGCCCCCAGGAAATGATGTGCCAGGGAATGATGTACGGTGTTTTGCACAGTGCGCTGGATATGCACCCAGATGGACAGCGTATTGCCTTCGACTGTTTTGAGTATCGTCACGAAGTCTGGGCAATGGAGAATTTCCTGCCGGAAGACTTGGGTAAGTAACATCCATTTGTTCATGCTCTTTGCTTTTAAAGCAGAGATATTGCTGCGGTGGTTATAAAAATGGCCTGGCGGGCGATGCCTACCAGGCCGTTTACCGGTTAACCGCTGTCCGCCTTGTGCTTAAAGCACATTGGCGGCTCTCCCAGCAATTAATTATTAAATTGTATTATATACTATCGAACGTCAATATTCAATCAAATTCGTATCTGGTATATAGCATTTCGTATATCGTGTTTCGCGGCCTGACAATCACCGTAAGGCCTGAGATTGCCGCGCGATTCTTCGAATCACTCGCAATGACAGCGCGGCGAACGACATACGACATACGCAATACGAGTTATTTCACTGCTGCCTGTGCCGCGGCGAGTCTTGCTATCGGGACCCTGAACGGCGAGCATGAGACGTAGTTCATGCCGACACGGTGGCAGAAGTCGATACTGCTCGGTTCGCCGCCGTGCTCGCCGCAGATGCCGACCTTCAAATTCTTTTTGGTCTTTCTGCCGAGCCTGGTGCCCATTTCGACGAGCTTACCGACGCCGGTCTGGTCGAGCTGCTGGAACGGGTCAGCGGCGTAAATGCCCTTATTGACGTATTCGCCGAGGAACTTGCCTGCATCGTCACGCGAGAAGCCCATTGCCATCTGCGTCAGGTCGTTTGTGCCGAAGCTGAAGAAATCGGCCTCGGTTGCGATCTCGTCGGCCGTCAGGGCTGCCCTCGGGACCTCGATCATTGTGCCGATCATGTACTTGATTTTGGCTTTCTTCTCTTTGAAGACCTGCTTGATCTCGTCCACGATTTCGTCTTTAACCAGCTTGAGTTCCTTGACTGCGCCGACGAGCGGAATCATGATTTCGGGCAGCACGACTTTCCCTGTTTTCTTGACGTTCAGCGCCGCCTCGATAATAGCTCTTGCCTGCATTCGGCCGATCGAAGGATAGGTAATCGACAAACGGCACCCGCGATGGCCGAGCATCGGATTGAACTCGTGCAACTGTTCGACCTTTGCCTTGACGTCGGCTGGCTTGACCTTGAGTCGCTTTGCCATCTCCGCCTGACTCTTGGCATCCTGCGGCAGGAACTCATGCAGCGGCGGATCGAGTAGCCGAATGGTAACCGGCAGCCCGGCCATGGCCTTGAAGATGCCTTCAAAATCGCTTCGCTGGTAGGGTAGCAGCTTCTTCAATGCGCCTTCGAACTGCTTTTTGGCGGTGGTGTATTCTTTTTCAATTGCCTTTTTCTCTTTAGCGGTTGGGGCTGCTTCGATTTTTTCGAGCATGAGGGCGTAATCGTCGGCGGCCAGAATCATCTGGCGCACGGGCCAGATCCTTTCGCCTTCGAAGAACATGTGCTCGGTCCTTGTAAGGCCGATGCCTTCGGCGCCGAAGTCTCTCGCCCTCTTTGCATCTCCCGGCGTATCGGCGTTCGTGCGAACTCCCAACTTGCGGATGCTGTCGCAAATCTCCATAAACTTGCCGAAGTCGCCGCTCATCTTCGGCTCGACGGTAGCCAACTGCCCCGTCATCAATTCGCCTGATGTGCCGTCGAGACTGATCCAGTCGCCTTCTTTGATTGTAAGTTTGCCGATGGTGAGTTTTTTCGTTTTGTAGTTGATATTCAGCGAGCCGACACCTGCAATACAGCATTTGCCCATGCCGCGTGCGACGACGGCGGCGTGGCTTGTCATTCCGCCGCGGGCAGTCAAAATGCCGACTGCCGCGTCCATGCCGCCGATGTCCTCGGGGCTGGTTTCTATCCGGACCAGGACGACCTTCTTGCCCTTGGCGTTCCATGCTTCGGCGGTATCGGCGGTGAATACGACCTGGCCGACGGCGGCGCCGGGCGAGGCCGGAAGGCCCCTGGCGATTACATTACGCCTGGCTTTCGGATCGAAGTGCGGGTGCAGCAGGCGATCCAACTGCTCCGGCGTGACACGGGTGACGGCTTCCTTCTTGGAAATGAGTTTTTCGGAAACCATATCCACGGCGTTCTTGACCGCTGCTTCGGCGGTACGCTTGCCCGTCCGCGTTTGGAGGATATAGAGCACCTTGTTCTGGATGGTGAATTCCATGTCCTGCATGTCTTTGTAGTGCTTCTCCAGCCGGGTCATAAGGGCGGTAAGCTG
>CBDVBU010000167.1:0-7673 GCA_965372295.1 uncultured Phycisphaerae bacterium | reverse complement strand
TTTATGAACTGATCTTTCACGTAGTTTGAAAGGGCGGCGATAATTGGGCCGTTCGGGTCTCTGCAAAGTTTTTTTTCCGCCCACAGCATTTCCGTCCTGCGCCGGTTTGTAAAAGCCGTGGCTTTCTTATAGGAAAACACGAGCTTGTTCCTGTAGCTTGCAGCGTTACGGATAATTGTTTCGGCAAAGCTTCCGCCCGGAGGTTGATAAACATCTGCAAAACTTAATGGAATAACACTGTGAATAATGTCGTAATGGTTCCGGCTAATATAATTCGAAATCGACTTCGCAAAAGATGCCAATGACATGCGTTTGCTGTTATCAGCTTGGCAAAGAAAGTGGACATTGGCGGTGGAACTATCACCCTGTGCGGCCAGAATGTCAACGTCAACGCCAAGCCGGGAAAGTGCAGAAGCCAATTCGTAAACAAGCCACTCGGCCCCGCCCAGAGAGATATCATAACGCTCTATTATTATTGCGACTTTCATTTTGTACCAAGCACTATAATCGGGGAAAATCAGTTTGTAAAGGGGACAAGCCTGCCGTGTTTAATCTCGCGTTTGGCTATCCACTTGGCTTTTCTGACCACTTTGCGAATGAACGCCTTGTCGCGTCCATCCAGGAATCTCTTTCCGGCATAACTTTTGTAAAAGCGAAGGCGGTCGGTCTTTGAGAAAGCACTGCCCGGGGTCGAATAATATAACTGGGCTATATCCTTGATACGAAACCTCTCGGCGAGAATGCGCGGCTTGAATGCACGTTGCAGGTCGATCAGGTAAAAGACGCCGTCATCTGAATAAAATATATGCGCGAGATAAAAATCTCTGTGACGATAGTCCGTATCATGAAATTTTTTGGCGAATTGGCCGAGCCGTTCTATGAATTTTCTTTGCTGTCTGAGATTCTCAGTTTTTGAACGATCTCCGAAACAGTCCGGCAGTTTTTGCTCCAGGGATTCGGCGTTGGGGAGTTCTTCGGTTATTATAAAACTTCTTTTTTCAAGAAAGACGCCCCATTGCTCGCCGTAAGAAACAGTTTTGGGTGTGTTTATGCCTGCTAATGCAAGATCGTCCGTCGGGTCTAAATCGAAGGACATCGTACTTTTACGGGTATTATGCCAGAACCAGTTTTTGATTTGGGTCAGGGCGTCGGGATGATTGTAGCGTTTTAAAAAAAGTGTTTTATCAGGACCGGCTATTTTAAACTCAAGACGGCTCCGATATTGCGGCAGGCTGGATCCGCCTGGGTCTTTACCGGAATTGAAAGAAAAGAGAGCATCAAAGCAAGTCAGCCCGAGTTTTTCAAAGGCTTTTACGTAGCCGCTGTCTAAGAAAAACGATTTTGAAGTTTCTATAAATTTCTGTTCGGTCATTGCTCAGAGCCAGTTATTTATTACTCGGGTCATTATCGTGTAGAAAATAGTCTGAGATAACACCCATGAAACGATTATATTTGATGGCGTAATGGGACAATCCTTTTTCGGAGAAGCGCAGAGAATATTTTTTATCCTCGGCTTGCATATTCGGAGATACCTTCGTCCACTGATCTTTATCCATAGCCAATATTTCTTTGATGCGTTCGGCGTAGAACTCGGATACGGGAAGATCTGAAAAGGTGTTGACGAACCAGGGCATAATGTGCCCGATTTTTTTCAGCAGCAGATTGTGCTCCGGGCCGAATTCAAGACAAGACTCATCTGTGAAATTTTTTAGTTTCTCCATTTTTCCGGAATTAATGTATCCTCCATCGAAGCTGATTTGATGCGACTTTGTCCCTTGGAAAGGGAAAAAATAAGTCCAGCGAAATCGTCCGGGTTTTGCTGCGGCCATAAGCTTAATTGTTTCAAACAGGTCATCACGATCCTCGTGCGGAAAGCCGATGATCAGGAAGACGGAACTGTGCATTCCGTGATCGGCGACCGTCTTAATTGCTTCGACGATTTTTTCATTGCTCATGTGGCGATTCAGAATCCTGTTTCGAATTTTCGGGCTGCCTGACTCCACCCCGAACTTGACAATTTTACAATTGGCTTTGGCCAGAGCTTTAGCGCATTCGTTATCGAAAAAGCCAACATGTGCATTGACAACAAAGGGAATACTGGAGACCTTCTTGTAGGCTTGGCAAAATTCCTTCACGTATGCCTTGTCGAATGTGAACAGGTCATCGTCGAATATGAACATTTTAATATTACGGTAGTTTTTTTGCAGGTGCTCGATCTCCCGGATCATCTGCTTTACACTGAATCTTCGTATATAGTTAAGCTGTTTGAAACTGCATTTCAGGTCGTCCTTGTATGTCTTGACCATCACGTGATTGAAGCAGTAAGTGCAAGAGAATGGGCAGCCTCGCGAAGCCATCAAGCCCACCCATCCGTTTTTCGCATCTATGATTTTCTGGAAATCCATGCCCTGGTAGTCTTTAAAAGGCAGTTTCGTTAAATCCGGCATGGGTCGTACAGGATTGATTTTGATTTTACCCTCGTGCACCAGGGCGAGATTGCGTACGTTTTCCACGCTTTCTCCCCGCTTTAGTTTTTCGACGAATTCCAGGAAGGCTTCTTCGCACTCACCTCGAAAGACATAGTCGAACAGGCCTGTATCCAAGATTTCGCGGGTGTTAACCAGGGCGTGTATGCCGCCAATTACGAAAGGGATGGAGAGTTTTTTCCTTGCCCAGGAAGCAAGTTTTTGGGTATATGGCCATTGGTTAGTTACTACTGAAAAGGCGATTATGTCCGGCTTTTGACTAATGACTCGCCTGATGAATTCTTCTTCGTCAGGCAGCGGCTCAATATCCTCGCAAAGCTGCCAAAAACCAACCTGATGCCCGGCATCCTTCAGTACCGAGGCCATGTGCGCCACACCGTAATTAAAACCCAACTGTGACTCTGTCGAAGGATAGATAAATAATATTTTCATAATACTTATGATTTTCCGTTAGACATATTCGCAATTACGTGCGAATCAACTATCCACAGTTCTTTCTGCGGGCTTGCCGTGACGCTGAGATGTTTGTATTTCCTGGATTTTCTGCCGGCGCTCCGGTGGCTTTTGTTTTGCCAAGTTTCGTTCTTCCATTATCCGCAAGATAGCCTCGTCTGTATTAATGTGCTGTGGATCCGTTAAAGTGTTGACATGTACGATTTTACATTGCGTATTGCCGCACGCGCTCCATCTTCGGATAAAGTTCATATTATTGCTGCCTGCGAAAATAGTAAGAGTAGGCGTTTGCGCTGCGGCTGCGATATGCTGACACGCTGAGTCGTAGCCGATAAATTCATTACAATCAGCAATAAGTGCTGCGATTTCGCCGATTTTGCACTCGACGCCCAGGATTCCGTGTGACATGCCGGGTATTTCGGAGTCTCCAAAGCGGACACTGGCAGTTTCTAAACCTTGATCTCTAAGTTCCGCAATCAGAGAGCCGGAGCGGGAAAGTTCGTCTACGCCGAAACCTCTGTCGAGAAGCACTACGGTTTGCGGGCTTTTCAAAATTTCCTGCAGCAGTTTTTTCTCGAAATCTGCGCTTAGTCTTTTTCGTGGATTCTCTCCTACACCAAAATTTACTGTGATGAGTTTTCTGCATCCTGCAGTGCTAAGGCGGGAAGTTATATTCCGGGCCTGGTGTGCGATAAGTGACGGTATCCAAACCTTCGGATAGCAAAAGTCGGATATCCCAAAAACAGTATCCATCCAATGATTTGTCAGTTCGGCCATACATATATTTTTCGCCGACGAAGGAAACTTCCGGCTGTTGAAAAACAGATAGTTTTCATGATGGGTCAGCGGCAGAACACCCAGTTGAGAAATTCGTGAGTCCGGATCGAACAACAGAATATTCTCTTCACAGTCGGGCGGCATTTCTTCGGCGAGAATATCCAGAGTTTCATACCAGCTTGCAAAACGCTCTAAAAGCCCGCCCCGACGGGCGTAATTAAGCTGTTGTATTCGAATTTGTGGATTGCCCCCAAAGATGCCGGTGAGTTTTTTGTTGCCGATGATAACAATTTCCGTTTGAGGAAAAAGCTTAGCGAGACGTTGTATCATAACGCTCAAAATGGCGACGTCGGCACCGATCGTCACACGAGACAGCAGAATGATTTTATCCGGAGATTTGTTTAGATCCCAGCTATATTCCCGGCTATGTATGTAATTGGCCCGATGATAGAGGCTTTCGAAGGAAGAAATTCTAAACTCGGTCAGTCGTTTATCCAGTGCTGTTCCCGCAGAGACGTTTCGGCAGTAAGTAATCACCTGAGACATGAGACGGCTGTAGATTTCCACGGGCATTTCTTCATAATCGTCGCATAATTTTTCCACGATGATTTCAAAAAGAGCGGATGCGGCCCTGTTATTCAACTGCATATCTGAAAAAGACGTGGCCATTTCACAAAGCAAATCGATGTACTCAGGTTCGAAAGAACCGTTTTGGTAGTATCGGTCGATAAACGAAAAGGCAACCTGGCGCGATAACCGGGACAGTTCATCTTTGGGGCAGGAGATATTTTTCAGGCCGATCCACTTGTTTCGGTATATAGATGGATCCATTTAATTTTGTTCTTTCAGAAGTTTTTTTGCCGCTGTAAACACTTCGGCCGCAGTTATCTCTGTCATGCATTGATGTTCCCTGGGGCAGACCTTCTTGTGGCAGGGGGAGCAGTCCAGTTCTTTTCTAATCACTATAGTATGGTCAAGATTGGAAGCGGTGTAACGTGGATCTGTCGGCCCCATAATGACAACAACGGGAATATCGAGTGCCACGGCATAATGCCGCGGACCTGTGTCGTTCGTGATTAAGAGGTTGCATCTTTGGACCAAAGGTTTCAAAAGTTCGAGATCGACTCCTTCGTCACGGGTATTGATGATGTCGGCACGGCTTTTTTTCAGAACGGCCTGCGCAATAGGCTCTTCACCAGGGCCGGAGAAAAGCAGAATTCTTGCTCCAAGTTCTTTTTCGCATAGTTCGGCCAGTTCGGCAAAGTGTTCCGGCGGCCAGCATTTAGACGCACCGAAACTTGCACCGGGATTTAGCCCGATCACAAGGTCATTTTTCCGAATCCCGTACTTTTGAAATAGTGATTCTGCGCGTTTGAGAATCCGTTGACCAATAAAAAGCCTTGGCTGTATTTTCTCAGGAACATTCAGGCCCAGCCAGCGGCAGATTCCCAGGTAATATTCAGTCGTAGGCATAGGTACAATTCGGTAATTATTACGAATAGGTTCTGGCCCGCCCTTCAGAAAAATCCCCCTAAAATTCCGTCGATAGCCGTAAATATTTTTTACTCCGCCCAGCCAGACATTAAGAGCCGATCGGACAGAGTTGGACAGCAAAACGGCCATATCCGCTTTGTAACCCCGTATCTGTTCAGTCATGCGCCAGAATCCTGACCAGGATTTATCATCGCAATCAATAAAGCCGTCAAACCAGGGCCCGTCCCTGAGTATACCCTGAGCACTCTTTTTCACTATGCCGATGATTTTCGTTTCGGGAAAACTATCCCGAAAGCAATCCAGCGCAGGAATTGCCATAACAATATCACCCACCCAATTTGGGCAGCGGATAATCAGTGTATCAGGGCAGTTTACGGGCTTTTCTATCATATACGTTTAGCCGGAACTTCCGGTTTAACTTCGCTCTATGAATTACGAATACTTTATTAAAATGTTTGTAACCATGCATAATACAAGATTTCAACCTGTTTTAACAGATTTAATTGGTAAATCCGCGTGCTTGAGCGTAGCACGGCCATCTTGGCCGTGTTTTCAAGGCCTGGAAAACCGTGCCATCTTGTGGATACTTGCTGATGCCGGACTTCGGCTAAACACATGCCAAGCCGGACCTATGGATTCATCGGCGGCGCTCGGAAGGTTTAGGATTTTTCGCCTTTGTGTGATCTTTCATACACATTTGCTCATCGAGAATCTCGCCGGGAACGTGCGGCGTGTGGGATTGCTCTGCAAACTTGATCATCTTAGTGAGCGTGCCCTGATTCTGTGTCGCTACATTGTTTTGTTCCTCGATGTCCCTGCTCAGGTCGTACAGTTCCCAATCACCCTTACGGGGTTTGTACGCCTTCCAATTGCCCCAGCGAACCGCGGTCTGGCCCACGAACTCCCAATACATATACTCGTGCTTCTTTTGCGCACGTCCAGCAGCTCTTCTGCCGAGAAGCGTCGGAAGTATTGAGATGCCATCGATGTCACTAGGACAGTCTGCCCCGGCGAGTTCCGCCAGCGTCGGCATAATGTCCGGAAAGTATCCCAGGTGTTTGTTAACGACGCCTGCTTTTATCCTGCCGGGCCATCGCACAACGAACGGAATGCGCAGGCCGCCTTCATATAGCAGGCCCTTACGGCCCCGAAACACCGTGCCGGTCTTTGGATCGACATTCGGGCCGAAGAAACCATGAGGGTGCGTCTTATTGGCGAAATACGTATTACCTCCGTTATCGCCGCAGATGAACACTATCGTGTTGCCGTCGATCTTCAGCTCCTTGAGTAGGTTCATGATTTGGCCGATCTGCCTATCGATCATGTTGACCATTGCCGCATATCGCTGGGCCTCGTCTTTCCTGACCGAGTAGCCGGCATCCCATTGCTTGTCCTTATACTTCTGCCAAGAGGGCTCATCATCCGGCAGCCCCCACGCCCCATGCGGTGGTGTCCAGGGACAATAGCAGAAGAACGGCCTGTCCTTGTTCTCGCGAATGAACTTCATCGACTCTTTGAAGATAACCTGATGCGAGAACGTTTCACCTTCGTACAGGGCGCCTGTGTTGCCCTTCAACGGCACCTCTTCACTGTTCCTGACCAGATAGGCCGGGAAGAATGTGTGAGCGTGAACCTGATCGTAGTAGCCCAGAAATACGTCGAAGCCGTGCTTTTCCGGCACGCCGGTGGTGCCGCGTCCGCCGATACCCCATTTACCGAAACCGCCGGTGGCGTAGCCGACTTTCTTGAGGACCTGCGCTACGGTAACGTCCTCGGATCGAAGTGCCTCGTGCCCCGGATTCCTGCGAACCGACGTATGCCCCATGTGCTTGCCCGTCATAAGGGTACTGCGAGTAGGTGCGCAGACCGGCGCCCCGGCAAGCATCTGAGTAAACCTCATACCCTCGGCCACAATCTTGTCAATGTTGGGCGTCTCCATTATTGGGTGCCCCATGCAAGACAGCTCGTAATACCCAAGCTCATCCAGTATCAGAAAAACGATGTTGGGCTTTCTCCTTTGTGAGCGTCCTGCCAGATCGGTCTGCCATAGCAAAAACGACATCCCGGGAATCCCGGCAAGTCTCAGAAAATCGCGACGATTCATAACCATCTCCTTTTCAAATATGATCTGTCGTTAATCAGGAGTGTCCATTTTCTGAAAAATCCTTCCCATAAGCCAGCATAAAAACTCGTATCGCACTGAAATGCATTCAGCATTAGACTCAGCTACGGTCAGTGTAAATGAAGAACCATCCTCTTCGTTCAATAGATCATTGTTTAGTCAGTGAAATTGTCTTTTCAACTGCTTGTACTAATTCAACCGGCCCGAGCAGACCCGATTGTCGCAAAGGAATGTCCTTCCAGGGTTTCCCTGGTGTTCCGGAATACGTAATGTTCGTTCTGCAATAACGTTGGTCCGGCGGCAACTTTGCGTCACCCACGAGGCGATTAGCCCAGGTGTTG
>CBDVBU010000166.1:0-7678 GCA_965372295.1 uncultured Phycisphaerae bacterium | reverse complement strand
ATAAAATCAACGATCTCTTCGCTGATATCACGTTCGAAGAACATGCCGAGACCCGCCCCGATCGCCACAACAATTATCAGCGGTATCGTATATATATAATTCTTACTCACCATTATTCCGGAATGCCATAAAAGTAATAATACATGTATGTATTCTTGAATTTACCTGCGAGTTCACTTTGTGCCGCATTTTCAGTTCGATATCGTATCGTCGCAGCCATAAACTCATCGAACCGCCGCTTCGTTTCAGGTCTTATCTTCAACTTCTTCAACGAGATTTTTTTCTTATTATGCTTATTATTCAGTAATATCGCTTCTTCAAACGCTACGGGTATCTTCTCATAATCATACTCTTCTATCCGGCCGGCAACTTCCGCAACATTCCACATCTCTCCACGCAGCATATATAAAGCCAAAAGGTACTCGAACGCCATCTTGTTCTTCCTGCCGTTCTCGATCTGCGCCCTTAACTGCATTTCCGGAGTCGCCAGGAATCGTCCATCTTCCTCCTTCGGTATCAACGATCGCAACCTCTGTATTTCATTATCACCTCTCAGTTCCGGATCACTCTCAAGCTTCGCCAGGTATTCCTGGGCCCACTCGCCAAAGAACAACCGCTTCTGCAATGCCCCCAGGTACACCCTCGCCGTCTGATTCTTGCCGGAAATCAAATTCACCAACGCAAGCTTCTTCAGAATAAAAGGATTATCCCCGAACGCCACCATACTCTCCGTCAATACCTCGTCCGCCTGCCCGACCAATCCAAGATCGATATACAGGTCATACTTATGCCAGTAGGACTTGGTAAACGCAGCGTGCGAAAGCATCAATCCATCCGGATGCTGCAGATAATTAAACATCTCATCGGCAAACCTGCCCAGGTGATACAACGCCTGATTCCTCGCCTGCATCGACAGTAACTGCCCCGGCTGCTTATCCGCTAATTCCAGCACCTTCTCCCAGTCACTCTCTCCCCGGCAATATTCGATCTCATACAGTGTTTTCAATTGGTCGTTCACAAAATAATATGCCCCACCACCTGCAACGCCCAGCAAAACTGCCGTACACGCGATCCACTTAAAAACACCGTCACTACTATCACTTCCAGTATGCCACATCTTCTGCCTGGACTTTTTCTTATCCTTCTTACTCTTCCTCTTACTGCTTCTCTTTTCACGTTCACTTTCCTTCAAAAATCCCATCAACAACAAGCATGCCGGGACACATCCGTACATCCCGTATAACCATGGGATCATCTTGTTCAAGAGATCATATTTTGCTATCCGCCACGACCACGGCATCAACTCGCCGTATGCCTCGATATGACTCACTCGGAATCCATAAACCCCGATCAACAGGGGAACCACCGCTCCGAACAACAAGCATCCAACTCCCGCAATTCCCCGCTTCTTAACTGCAAGCTCGTATATCCCGCACATCACCACAAACAGTAAACTGCCCGCCGCCGCAAAGTAATACGCGATGACCATCAGCACGACAAACCATACCAGTGATGTCTGCCATTTCTCACTACTGACCGTTATATACAAATTGAATAATCCGAGCACAACCAGCATCGCCATCGTCGTCTCGAAATGATACGCATAGCTCGTGTAGAAGAACAGGATCACGATTGCCGGCACATACCTCACCCATCCAAACCACCTCCCATCGCATTTCTCGACTATCCTGTCGATACATAACGCTATTGCCCATGCCTGCAATACAACAACTAAAGGCCCGATCCACTGGAACATGAAAAACTGCGTCAGGAATACCGATACATATCTGACCAAACCGCCCGGCAAAGATAATGTCTCGAATAAATACGACCATTCACACGGAAATCCCGATATACCCACCGTTGCTCCCGTCACATAATACAACAGTCGCAGATCAACATACACGCTCAGGAAAAGGTAAAACAGCAGGAAAAATATCACACCACGCAACTTGCCGCCATTCCGTGAGAGTCTGTGTGCCGTCTTACTCATTCTACTTCCCATGTTCACTTTCTATCTGACGAATAGCTTTCAGTGCCTCGTGGCCATTCATATTAGGCATCATAATGTCAAGACATATCAGATCGTAAGGCTCTTTCTCATCGGTAGCCTGACGAAAAGCTTCAACAGCTTCATTTCCATCGACAGCGATATCACAATCGCGATGACTTGATAGATACCTCTGTAACAATCTTCTTGCCGCAAAATCATCTTCGACAATTAAACATTTCATTCTGATCTCCTTTACTGTTTTTTTGAGTCAACATGATTGTTTTACTTTATTATCAGCTTGTTTCTTTGCCGTCTGAATCCAATCCGGCTTAGAAACAAACAACTCGAATTTCTCAAATTCCGTCTTTATCCGCTCTAACAACTCTCCGGCATTGGACAAGTCTTCCTGGGAAGCCGTATGCTCAAGTTCGAAGGCTACTTTTGACAGTTTCTTTGCTCCCACATTTGCTGCTCCTCCTTTTATAGCATGAGCATACAACCTGACTTCTTCTGCATCGCCCGCCTTTACGGCTTCACCCAATTTGCTTATTCGCTCTTTCTTGTCTGTAAGGAAAGTCGGAACAACTTTTTCGAGAATCTCTTCATCCATTCCTCGGCTGACAAGTTCGGACCATTCAATCACTTCTTCGCTATCTTGCACGCTCGATGGTTCGGCTTGCTGCTCATCTAAACGGTTTGGGCCTGTACATATCTCAGAAAGCTTGTCAACTTCATCTTTGGTTGCATTAATCTCTTTTGCTACTGAATAATCTTCCTCTTTGGAAGTTGGTGACAAGTACTTGTCGAGCATTTCGAAAAGTTCTCCGCGGTCGAGTGGTTTAGCCAAATAATCATCGCAGCCGGCTTCAATGCATTTCTTGTCGTCACCCTTCATCGCGTTAGCGGTCAAGGCAACTACGGGTGTCGTTATTCCCTTTTTTCTGAGTTCGCTTGTAGCCTCATAGCCATCCATGTGCGGCATCTGCATATCCATGAGTATCAGGTCAAATTGGCCGGCCAGCACTTTCTGCAGTGCCTGATTGCCGTCTTCTGCAATCGTTACCTGCAAACCCATCCGTTCTAACAGCGACCTAACAAGCGCCTGGTTGGTCGGAACGTCTTCTGCAACTAATATATTGCCTGAAAACTCAGGTTCTGCTGTTTCGGTCTGCCTGGGGTTTGTATGGCTGGTAACATTCTGTCTGTCCAATAACGGTTGTTTTGTAACGTCAACATTGGCCGGTGTCGTCAGCGAGAATATTGCACCCTTACCAACTTCACTGGTAACAGTCAGCTCCCCGCCCAGAAGCTCC
Source organism: uncultured Phycisphaerae bacterium (assembly GCA_965372295.1). GTDB lineage: Bacteria > Planctomycetota > Phycisphaerae > Sedimentisphaerales > Anaerobacaceae > JAFGPJ01. The sequence goes on along the minus strand of CBDVBU010000166.1, from coordinate 4,372 downwards.
GCCAGTTGTTTCGTGATGGTCAATCCCAGCCCTGTACCGCCGTATTTGCGGCTTGTATCTCCATCAGCTTGAGTGAACGACTCAAATATTGTTTCCTGTTTGTCTTTTGGGATACCTATTCCGGTGTCCTCGACGTCGAAACGGACAAACGGCTTACCTTCACGCTCCTCCAGGGAAACATTTACGTACACGTGGCCTTTTTTTGTGAATTTAATGGCATTGCCTACAAGATTGACTAAACATTGATGCAAACGAGAGGGATCACTGCGTATTTGTGCGGGCAAGCCGCCGCTTTCTGCAACCTCAAATTCAAGTCCTTTTTCTTCTGCCTTCAGTTTCATCAATGACTCAACGGAATTAAGCAGCTTTCCCAATGAGCAGTCGATAATCTCAGTATCGAGTTGGCCGGCCTCAATCTTGGAGAAATCCAGGATATCGTTGATAAGCGCTAGCAGGTTCTTGCCGGACTCATTGATGAGACCAACATCTTGTTTTTGCTCCTCGGTCAGGTCTTCTTCAATCAGCAGGTCGCTGAAACCAATAATAGCATTCATCGGTGTGCGAATCTCATGGCTCATATTGGCCAGGAACTGGCTCTTGGCCATGTTGGCCATCTCGGCCTGGGCGGCCATGTCGTTGGCGCGTGCGGTTGCTTCCATAAGCTGGCCGTTTAATTCTTCCGCTTTATCCCTGGCCTGGACCAATTTTTCCTCCGCCAACTTGCGATCGCTGATATCACGGACCACGGCCTGCAGAATTTGTTTACCGTCCAACTCCATTGCATTGAGCAATACCTCAGCGGGGAAGTCGGTGCCGTCGATTCTTCTGTGTACCCATTCGAAACTATTGCTGCCCTTTTCCATTGCCGTTGCTATCCGCTTATTGGCAAGCTCCATTGAATCGCTGCCGCAAGGCTGGGTTGCCGGTGATACATCGGACGGATGTTTGCTGCAAAACTCCTCTTTATTCTTACAGCCGAACATCTTCACCGTCGCCTCGTTGCAGTCGAAAAAGCCCTTCTCATCCAGCAGCATTACCGCATCGCTTGATGATTCATACAATGTTTTGAATTTAAATTCGGACTGCTTGCGCTCGGTGATTTCTTGATTTAGCTCATCACTGGAAGCAGTTGTCTCTTTCAGCCTTGAAAGCATATTATCGAATGATTTCGTTAATACTCCGATTTCATCATTGGAGTGTACCGTGATGGTGGTATCAAGGTTACCTGAACCGATTTGTTCAGTTCTTTTAAGCAGTGATCCCAGCGGTTTTATTATTGATCTTGTTAGTAGAAAGGCGGCGATAACAGCTAACAAGGCAATAAAGGCGCTTGTCAGTAAAGCGATTAGAGTCCCTGAATGATAGGCTCTGTAAACGGATTGTTGAGATGCGGCCAGTTCTTCCATATGAACCGCCTTATGGTCTTTGAGTTGGCCAACTAAAGCTTCCAGGGCCGAATGAACGTTTTTATGTGCAATTTCCAACAATTCACCATCGCTTATCCCCTGTTTTTTCAAGTCAATAATGTTTCTGCATGCCGAATCGAATCTATGAATCTTTGTCAGTAATTCTTCGGCGGTTTTCTTTTCTTCAGTACCGATATGGGTTTCGTGCTGCAGATGCTTGCGTCCTGTCTCTTCAAGCGATTCCAGGGTGGTCACTACCGCTTTTTCTGCTTCAACTTTTCCCATCGTTCTATAAACCGCAAGGCTATGTGCTGTCTGTTGGCACATTCCTTCCATCTGGCTCATGACAAGCGCACCCGGAATAATATCATCTTTGAGAAGTTCAAATTCTTTATGCATATTCCTGGAGATGTTAAGACAGAAAACAACGATCAGCATCATCGCTGCAATCGTAAATGAAATCCCAGTAGTTAATTTTGTGCGTATCTTCATATTTTACCTTTAATTTCTGACAGTACGTTTAATCTGCCGGCTGGATTGATTCATGTTACTTTGATGCGTGTATCGGCACAAATAAGCCGGTGTATTAGCCGAATAACGTTCGGATTTGCGTCTCAATCCTGAGGTTGAAATCGAGCCTGTAATTTCTTGCAACTATAAAGATTGGCTTTCTCTCTTCTCTCTCGCGTGGCGCCCTGCCCTTCACTACCCCTTGTCGCTTACCGGATGAATATATTTGAGAGAGAATTCTGACTATGGTATCGCATTCAGCTTTACTTGGTCGCTGAGAGCAGAAAAAGGGTGATATACCAATTACTGTCGAAGCTTGTCCATGAACGCACAGGCTTAGCAACCGTCAGTCTGACTCCGATAACATAAGACCCTTCCAAAATGGATGCCTGCTTACCAATTAGGAAGTTCGTCAAGATTCAACGATTTATCGGTATTATCTGATACTATTCCGCACACTGTTGTTCTTTAGTCCACCGCCCGCAAAAAAAACAGTTCCATAGATTAACTCACACCGAAGATTTGCCGAGCACTGGTGGCGAAGCATTATATGGGGCTGAAATACTAAATGGGGGTTAGTCAGGCAATATAGTGAACAACCAGATGATAGAACAAGATTAGCCTGCTCACGAATAAAAAGTCTGGACAAAACTTTCAAGCGAAAAGCTTGAAGAAGCTAATCGCAGAGAAAACGATAACTGACTTTCTATTTCTGGGAAACAGTGCCGACGTCAAACTAAACGGCGAACGGTCATGTCAGAGACCGAGCAATTAAAGGACAGTCGGTACCGTTTCTCAGTGCATAGTGTTTCTTTAACTAAACTGTGTTTAATGTAAAGAGTATAAGGAGATTTTATTATGGCTGAAGTGACAACTCAAACAGAGCAATTGAACAAAGCAATATCGGAAAAGGAAGGCAAATACCTAACTTTTGCTCTAGCCAACGAGGAGTATGGGCTGGAGATTCTAAAGGTCCGTGAGATTTTTGGATATATGGATATAACCGCCGTCCCGCAGACGCCTGCGCATGTCAAGGGCGTTATAAATCTGCGTGGACAAGTAATACCCGTAATCGACCTTCGGGCCAAGTTTGGTATGGAAACAACAGAAGTTACTGAGGAGACGTGTATTATTGTTGTGGAGACTACTCGGGATGGCCGCAATATCAGCACCGGCATTGTGGTCGATCACGTCTCGGAGGTTCTCGATATTGCCGGTGAGGATATAGAAGCAACCCCGCAGTTTGGCTCATCGGTTAATACCGATTTTATCCTCGGCATGGGCAAGATTGGTGATTCCGTCAAGATATTGCTGGATATCGACAAGGTGCTTACGAATGTGGACCTGACCTTCGGGCAGGGCTTAGATGAGGTGCGAACCGACGAAGGCAAGCAGTCTCAACCCGAGCAGGGACAGCAGGAGCAACCTCAGTCTGAGCAGACCGAACCTGAGCAAGCAGAGCAGGAACAGCCGGGAGAAGGACAACCTGAGTAACGTTCTACAAAGGAGATTAGACGATGGCATTTACTTACTTTTTCAGAGACATGCAGACTTTGGAACTAATCCACAAGGATGTACTGCCGGTGATAAGGGGGCACAGGTATATCGATATCTGGGATGCCGGTTGCGCCCATGGCCCCGAGCCGTACTCGATCGCAATTATCCTGCGTGAGAAGATGTCCCGCATGCTTTTCCGCAATGTGCGCATCTACGCCACAGACATTGACACTTGTGATCAGTTCGGTCAAACCATTAGTGATGGAGTTTACCCTGAAGGTGAAATCAAACGAATTCCCGGCGAGATTCGGCGCAAGTACTTTACCAAAGCCGACGAGCCGAATAATTACCGGCTCATTGACGAAATAAAGTCGCGTGTTTCTTTCGTAAAACATGATTTGCTGTCGCTGGAACCGGTGCGAACGGGCTTTAGCCTTATCGTGTGCAAAAATGTGCTGCTGCATTTTAACCGGCAGCAGCGAGTAGATGTCATCCGTATGTTTCATTCGACCCTGCGCCAAGGTGGATTCCTGCTGACTGAACAAACACAGAAGCTGCCCCCGGAGGCCAAGGAATTATTCCGGCAGGCGACGCCTGAAGCGCAGGTCTTTGAAAAGTTGGAAGTTTGTTCCGAAATGAGAATTTGAAGTAAATTAGGTTATTAAGAAATTTTTTCAGGAGAATCGTACTATGGCGACAAAAACAAAAACAAGAGCGAATAATCAAGTCCGCTCGCAGTCAAGCAATACCGCTGTTTTTGAAGAGATTCAGCGATTGGTTGAGGCCACCGTGAATGGCAAGCTTGACGAACGTGCAAGAGTTGACCAGTTCGATGGTCAGGACAAGGTGATACTTGAGAGTATCAATGAATTGATAGATGCCTTTGTTGGGCCGATTAACGTTACCGCCGAGTATATTGACCGGATCAGCAAGGGCGATATGCCTGAGAAGATTACGGA
>CBDVBU010000165.1:0-7823 GCA_965372295.1 uncultured Phycisphaerae bacterium | reverse complement strand
TATTTCGGCATGGTCTTTCCTCATGAGCCGCTTAGCCTTTCGCGGTAACTAAGCGGCACCACGAGGACCACACAATCAGCCTTGCGGACAACCTTCTCAGTGACGTTGCCGAAGAATGCTTTCTGCAGGGCATTATGCCCCTGCCGTCCCATAACGATCAGGTCGATCTGGTTTTCGCGGGCAAAATTGAGGATTTCCTGGTAGTCTTTTCCGACGCGGAACTCGACCTTCAGCTCCAGGTCCTTGGGCAGCCTTGATCGATAGGCCTGATCGATTCGTTCGTTTATGTCATGCCTGGCTTTGGCGTCGACACCCTCTACTTCATAGATATACGACTTCCAGAACTGAGCTTCCGTCTCGGGAACAACATGGAGGAGATATAGTTGACTGCCGGGGCGGCGGGTTGCTGCGTCGACAGCAAAATTAAACGCGAGATCCGCATTTTCCGAGAAATCGGTGCAGAACAGGATGCGCTGAAAAGTCGTTTCTGTTGGCTTGAAAGAATTTGTCATCTTCATAGCCTCCTAATGATTCTCACTCCGCAGGACGCCTTACGGTGCTGCACTATTGTTTCTACTTTACCAAGTTCGGAAGCCACAGGCATAGCTGAGGGAATGCGATCAGGATGATCGCGGCAATAATCAGGGCTGCAAGAAACGGCAGAGCCCCTCGAAATATAGTCTGCAAAGGAACATCCCGTGCGATACCACTGACCACATAAACACACACGCCAACCGGCGGGGAAATCACACCCATCTGCGTGACTACTACAATGATCACACCGAACCATATCGGGTCGTAACCGAGTTGCGTGACGACCGGGTAGAAGATGGGGATTGTCAGAAGGATGAGCGCCAGAGCATCAACAAAGCAGCCAACCAAAAGATAGAACAGGATAATCAATCCCATGATGGCCCAACCCGGGAGGGGCAATATCGCAAGCGACGAGGCCAGCTCGAAAGGAATTCGCGTCACCGCCAGGAAGTGCCCAAAGATAACTGCACCGGTTACGATGATCATGACCATGCAGGAAGTGCGGACCGTCTCCTTTAGAGAGCGGGCCAACATCTTCGGAGTCAACTTGCGTTTAGTTGCTGCAATGATCAGGCTGCCGGCAGCGCCAATAGAGGCGGCTTCCGTAGGTGTAAAGAAGCCTCCAAACATACCGCCGATGACAATAGTGAACAAGATGAGCGTTTCGGAGACTCCGGCTAAGGATGCGAACTTGGTTTTCCAGCTAACCTGCTGCCCGGCCGGTCCGAGATGGGGGTGAAGCTTGCAGTTCAGGTATATCGTCAGACAGAAAAGAAAGGCTATGAGCAAGCCTGGGACAATCCCTGCGATAAACAGCTTGCCCACCGATTGTTCGGTCATGATAGCATAAATGATAAAAACGACACTGGGAGGAATCAGCATCCCCAGGCTTCCCCCGGCGGCAACGGCTCCACAACCGAGCTCCATGTCGTAGTTGTATCGTTTCATTTCCGGCAGCGCCACGGAGGCCATAGTCGCCGCGGTGGCGGGCCCTGAGCCGCAAATGGCGCCAAACGCGGTGCATGCCCCTACGGTGGACATGGCCAAGCCCCCGGGTAGTGTGCCCAGCCAGTTATAGGCGGTATTGAAGAGGCGTCGGCTGATTCCGGCATGAAAGGCGATCTGGCCCATGAAAACAAAGAGGGGGATTACCGTTAAGGAGTAGGATGAAAACGTATCGTACAGGTCGATCGTAATCATGCTCATAGCCGCACCGGGCGAGCGGATAACGGCGAAACCCCAAAAACCGACAATGGCCATGGCAAAGGCCACCGGCATGCTGGCAGCTAAAAGTGCAAACAGCAGGAGACAACCGATGATGCCGATTTGAATTGGTGTCATGGTTTGATCATTTCCTGACCCGGATGGAGGAGGTTATGCCCGATCACAAGGACAACGATACCGCAACAGAAACCGATCACGTAAGGGATCCAGAAGACGGGAAGCTGGAGAGTTTGGCTGACCTGACCGATTCGATAAAGGTTCAGGCCGTAGATAAAGCTTCGCCAACTGAGGAACGCAAACAGCGTCATTCCCATGAGGCGGATTATTGTATCGACAACGATGCGGCCACGGCGGTTGAGCTTGTGGAAAAAGTACTCGATAGCCACGTGCCCTTTGACTGCGGTAGTATAGGGGAGTGTGGCAGCCAGAGTCAGAGCACCGGTGATTTTCACAATATCGTAGGCGCCAAAAAGCGAGCGGTTGATGCCCGGCAGACGTAAGATCACGTCTATGCAGGTTACGGCGACCATCGTCAATACACCCAAACCGGCCATCACAACAAGGATATGCACGATGAGACAGAGCATCCGCGAGTATAGGCTCAAGACGGCCCCGCTTGCCCCACTGAGACCTGTCGATTGTTTCATCTACTGCCCTGCTTTTGTTGATAGTTTCTCAATCAGGCTTTTGACATCAGCGAGGAATTCCTTGCCGGGTAGGCCCTGTTCGGCCGTCTTGGTGATATATTCATCAAGAATCGGCTTTACGGCGTCTTTCCACTGCTGTTTCTCCTCTTCGGAAAGCTTGATCACCTCACGTTGAAGCTTGTTAATGAAGACCATACCTTCCTCGTCGGCCTGATCCCATGCCTGGCCGTGTTTGTCAACCCACTCGTTGCTCACTTGCGCGAATACTTCCTGCAACTCAGGGCTGAGGCGATCCCAGGCGCTCTTATTCATTACAACGAACATGGCTGTGGTATAACCGATGACGGATGTATCGGTAATGGAGTTGATGACCTCGCCCTGTTTCCAACCTTTGAGTGTCTCTATGGGACAGAAGGTTGCTTCGACAACGCCTTTCTGCAGGGCTTCGTACGTTTCGGGCTGACTCATCGCGACGGGTGTACCACCGAGACTTTGCACAATTTTGGAAGACAAGCCGGTCGCTCGTACCTTCATGCCGGTCAGATCATTAAGTTCACGGACGGGTTTTCGGGAAGCAAGAATCCCTGGCCCGTGTGCATGGATATACAACACATGCACGTCCGAGATCTCCTTGGGCTTGTATTTTAGGACCATTTCCGTAGCGACACGGGTAGCGACAAGACCGCTGGGATAGCCCAGAGGCAAGTCGATCCCTTCCAGCAGGGCAAAGCGTCCGCGCGTATAGGCGAAGCAACTCATGCCGATGTCCGATAGACCGTTAACCACACCGTCATAGCACTGAGGCGCCTTGGTCAGGGTGCCCGCCGGATAGATGGTGATTTTGACTTTGCCGTTGCTACGTTTCTCGATCTCCTCGGCCCAGGCTTCGGCAGTCTTGCACTGGATGTGTGAAGGCGGGAAAAAGATACTATAGGACAACTCAACTACTTTCTGCTTCTCCTGGTCCTCTGATCGGCGACAGCTTGAAAGTCCCGCCGACAAAACCGTACACGCAACAACCAAACCAACTACGTTCCACCATTTCATAGTAAAACCTCCCTAAATACCGTGTTATCAATTGGCGGCAACTTCCTGTGCCGCCACATTTTGCTTTTCAAATTACACGTAAATGAACTGCCATAGTACGCGCTATACGAGACATGTGCAAGCTTTTCTTTCCGAGTATGCTTGGATTTTTTGTAGCTTCTTAAAGTGATACCTCTTGCAGCTTGCCCTGATGCTATCAGTTGTTTCGCAGTCCTCTTAAGATATCCCAGTATGCCCCCCGTGCACCTTCTCGGATTGCCTGTGTCAACAATAAATTTTCGTTGTAGTTGTAATTGGCTGCATCGCTGCACTCTGTTGCTTGATTGAGAATCTCAACAGCAGGCTCGAAGAACCTTTCGTCGCCGGCGATTAAGTCTCTTACCAATTCTGCCGGGCGCTCGCCCAAAGCCCTGGATATGTAGAAGGTCGGTTTGAGCAGATTTATTGGCCCGCTGTATTTTCGGTGGATGCCGGAATTCGTTGGGTCCCTGAGTTCTTCGGCAATGATTTGTTCCATAGCGGTGCCGGGGTAAACTCGTATTCCGAGTGCGGCACCGGCACAATCGGGACCGATCTTCTTTATGAAGTCGATAGTCTGACGAACTGTTTGCGGAGTTTCGCCCGGCCCGCCGAGTAAAAGATCTATCATGACGGCGATTTTGTTCAGCCGGCAGAGTTTGACTGCTGTGGCAAGGTCTTCTCTACTGTGCTGCTGGCGGTACGTCCGGAGCATCGATTCAGAACCGGAATCTCCCGTGAAATCTATTCCGACACATCCGGCCTGAGCCATCGACTTGGCCAGATCGGCATCGAACGGTGAAGGTGACAGATAGGCATACCATCGAACCTTGTCTCCCAAAGAGCGCCTGTTAAATTCCTCACAGATAGCATAAGCGTGGTTTCGGGGCACATTGAACTCGGAGTCGCAAAGGTGCAATACATCGATTTCCTGTGATAATAATGACTCAACTTCATCGGCAACTTCAGAAGGATTTCGTAGCCGTGGCATGGTTCCTTTTGACAATGGATCGGCGCAGTATATGCAGTGGCGATTGCAGCCGCGTTTGGTTTCCAGGCCGCATTGTCCGCCCCGCTTAAAATAGCCTGGATTATCAATGAAATTGCGAGTAGTACCCAATGAAATAGAATTTGGCCACGATGGCGGGTTATTATGGATTCTGTTATTTTCCCGCCATATAAGACCAGGGACATCTTTGAACCTTCTTGTCCCCTGCAACTGGCGAATCAGTGCGGTTATTGCCGTCTCCCCATCGCCTAATATGCCAAAATCAGCACCGGTGTACTCGACAATTGACTTGGCAAATATTGAAAATCCGACACCGCCGATGACGATCGGAGCGTTGGTTATAGCCCGGATAGTTTTAATCGTATCTTTCAATCCGGGAACAAACCAATCGGCACTGGGCCAAAAACAATCGTCGGCATTTCGAAAAGAAAGTCCGACCAATTCAGGCTCTCGGTTGGAAAAGTGATCTTTTATGGCCTTTTCCGGTTGGTCGGCTAAGCCGAGGTCAACGACTTCGACATCTATACCCGCCTTTTCGGCAGAAGCGGCGATGTAGTCCAAACCGATTGGACCAATGAGAGGAGCCATTCTGTTTGTGTTAATTAGCGTTAGCATTTTTGTTGATAGAGATACTGTTTATAATTAAATAGAAAAGGCTGGTTTTGAAGCCAGCCTTTTCTTCAGATGTGACAAAATAGATTCTGAATAGTTTTAGAATTTATACGTCATACTTAAGTTGACCCAGGTCTCATCCTTATCGTCGTTTACCGAACTATCCATCGTGATCTGGTGATACACTCCTGGAGTCAGGACGAGTTCATCAGATAAGTCGATGCCTGTCGATACGCCGAAGACCAGGTTCGACCAGTCACTGTCGACATCCTGGCCGCCCGGGCCGACACCATCGTTGAAGACTAACTCTGTGTGAAGATTAAAGACCTGCTCCGGAGTGTCAGGCAGGATGCCACCAATCGTCAGGGGATAATCCAGCATAAAGATATGTGCCCAGCCGGACGCGGTGCCCTTACTCGGTCGGGGGGGGCGGGCGCTCAGGTCAAGGTTACTTGCGACCAGAGAACCGCTGCTGTTCGGCCAGAGCTTAACAAGAACGTAAGTTGGAACGATGCCGGTAGGACATATCTTCGGCAAGGAAAGAATTGCATGCATTTCCTGTAAATCGGCGTCTTGATTGTGGCCCTGTGGAAAGTTGTAATAGACCCAACCGAGCCTGTACATCGTGGCATGCGCTTGGTCCGGGAACAGCATGTTTTGATAGTACAAAGTATAATCCCAGCGTTCGGCAGTTTCATATCCGCTTGAATTGGCCCTGTGGCCCATGACGTTGACTCCGAATCCCGTGCCGAACAGGTCCAGGTCGAGACTGGGCTGCACGGCGCTCTTGTCGCCATAAATATCGAAGCCGCGCCAGATATATTTACTCTGATAGGTCAGGTCGACCGATCCGTGCAGATCCGAGTCCTGGGCCTGGGCGAAACCCATCGCACAGAACAAAAATACGGCAGCTAACAAAATCCCTTGCTTCTTCATGCTCATCTCCTTTAAAATATCGCCTTTTTTTAAGATACTGATTTCCATAAATTGTCTTATATAAAGTTGAGAGTTAATACAAAACCGACAATATTACCACTTCCCGGTTTTTCTCATTTCCGCTTTTGGCAGATTCTCAAGGTCCTTGGTATATTTCTGCAGTTCTTCTTCCGGCAGTTCATAATCGATAAGCTGTCCGGATAGATATGCATCATAGCCAAGAAGGTCCATCAGGCCATGCCCACTATAGTTGAACAGTATTACCTTTTCTTTGCCTTCTTCCTTCGCTTTTTCCGCTTCTTCAATGACCGCTGCAATAGCCTGACTGGTTTCGGGAGCAGGGATAAAGCCTTCCGTTCTGGACCATGTTATGGCAGCCTTGTAGGACTTCAACTGATGGTAAGCTCTCGGCTCCAGAAGTCCTTCTACTATAGCCTGGCAAACCAGCGGCGCCATGCCGTGGTACCGCAGCCCACCGGCGTGAATCGGAGGTGGTATAAAAGCATGTCCGAGCGTATGCATTGCCAAAAGCGGTGTCGTGCAGGCTGTGTCTCCGAAGTCATAAGCAAAAGGAGCACGCGTCATAGTTGGGCATGCCGTAGGTTCGACCGGGATGATCTTGATATCGGCACCGTTGATCTTATCAGCAACAAACGGGAACGACAAGCCTGCAAAATTACTGCCGCCGCCGGCGCAGCCAATAACTATGTCCGGCAATTTTTCTCCGGCTATTTCGAGCTGTTTCTTAGCTTCAAGACCGATTATAGTTTGGTGCAGCAAAACATGGTTTAACACGCTGCCGAGGGAGTAGCGGGTTTTGCCTGATGAGTCGGTAACTGTCTCCTCAATGGCTTCGCTGATGGCAATTCCCAGGCTGCCCGGAGTATCGGGCATTTCTTCCAAAATTTTTCTTCCAGCGTTTGTTTCGGAACTCGGACTTGCAACACAGTTCGCTCCCCATGTTGACATCATCATTTTTCTGAATGGTTTTTGGTCAAAACTTATTCTGACCATGTAGACCTTACATTCGAGACCTATCAAGTTGCAGGCGAAGGCCAGGGCGCTGCCCCATTGACCGGCTCCGGTCTCTGTAGTTAATTTTTCGATACCGAACTGTTTGTTATACCAGGCCTGAGCAACGGCAGTATTTGGCTTGTGACTTCCGGGCGGGCTGACACTTTCGTCTTTGTAGTATATACGGGCTGGTGTCTCCAAATGCTTCTCAAGGTAAACTGCCCTGCGCAAAGGCGAGGGACGCCAGCGATAGAGTATATCCAGGATTTCTTCCGGGATGTCTATCCACCGTTCAGCGCTGACTTCCTGCTCGATCAGATTCATCGGAAACACCGGAGCGAGCATATCAGGCGTGATGGGATTTCCATCAGGTCCGAGCGGTGGAAGCATAGGCGTAGGCAGGTCTGCCGCCAGATTATACCATTGTCGTGGAATGTCGTTTTCATTTAGCGGTATCTTAATTGATTTCATTACTGTGCTCCTAATATAAGCCAATTTATTATTTTTACATCATTAACAATCTAATTCTCAGGTTATTATAATCACGGTGATATTAATGCGTATCTATATGATAGTCAAGCATAATTACTCAAGCTGACCGATCTGTAAATTCATGGCTTATGAGGGCATCAAATAAAAACGGCCTACTCTGATGGTAGGGCCTGAAAGAACCAGAACTTATCATTCAAGATGCCTTATAATTGGAATCGGCAAAACTCCGGAAAAATCTGTAGGTTTTTTCAATACAGATTCACAACCATTTTGTACAAAGGCACTTGCAA
>CBDVBU010000164.1:0-7859 GCA_965372295.1 uncultured Phycisphaerae bacterium | reverse complement strand
CAAATTCTCGGAAATGATCCGGCAACAATGGCAAGAGCCGCCAGGGCACTTCAGGATGCCGGCTACGATATAATCGACTTGAATTTCGCCTGTCCGGCCCCCAAAGTGGTTCGCAGGCGGCGGGGCGGCTATCTCCTGAAAGAGCCTGAAACCGTAAAGCAAATTTACAGCCGTGTAAGAGAGGCGGTAACATGCCCGGTGACAATGAAGCTGCGAACGGGTTTCGATTCCAGCCGGGAGTCTTACGATAATTTCTATCAGATTGTTTTCGAGGCCTCACAGCAGAACATCGATGCCCTGACAATCCATGCCCGCACCGTTGTAAAAAAATTCGCCGGGGCAGTTGATTGGGACCTTCTTGCGGAAATAAAACATCGCTTCGAAGGGACAACACTAATCGGAAGCGGCGACCTCTTCGAGCCGCAAACAATCGTTCAGCGTCTGAAAGCCGCTAAGATCGACGGCGTCCTCATCGCTCGAGGCGCAATTGGAAATCCCTGGATTTACAAAAACCTTAATGCCGTTTTGACCGGTATGCCGGCGCTGGCTCCTCCAACCCTCGCTGAGCAGGCCGAAGTGATACTAAAACACTTCGAAATGATCTGCCAGATCTATGATCCAATAAAAGCTGTCAGGTATTTTCGCAAATTCCTTGTCCACTACTGCAGGCTCCACCCCATGCGGAAACAAGCTCAAAAGGCCCTTCTCGCCGCGAACGATAGAACAGATCTTCTCATTGCGGTAAAAAGATGGTACGGAAATAATCATCCGGTGAAGCGATAGTAGGGATATGGCCGCGAATCCCCGCAGCAGCGAAATTGCCCTTAAGATTTGGTGTTCCTTCTTTTTAACACTTGGGAATTTCTAAGCTTTCGCTGGGAATGATTGGAGATTATGTTTTTTCGGTACTTGCCTGTTAGTGCTACACTTAAAAGGAAATGTGATTAATCTTACCAATTTGTAAATAACGAAGCCGACAAGCCACACGACAATCCAGGTAGCGAGGTATCCCCCTGAAGCACTCACTAAACCTGCTAATATGAAAAGTCCCGCCAATTGTGCTTTTGGGAGTTTCACCCAGAAGTTATCCCGTGCTTCATTTATGCTTGTCAGGCAGCTATTTACTGCTTGTTCGTTGGCCTTGAAATAAGCGGGATTAGTTTGACGGCAGGCTTCCCAGCCTCGGAGTTCCCGGTTGTAAGTATCCATTTTGAAGTGTGCAGAATGATACTCTCCGGATATTAACAGAACACAAACACATGCAGAGACAACACTTGCAGATATTGCCAGAAATGATGTAACGCTTTGCAGTTTACTTTTGTGGTTCATAATTTCAGTATCCCCCCATTAAGTATAATAAATCAATGTAAAGAAGCAAAATTCGTGGAGAAGTTTTTTGACTTCGATTTGCCTTTGCCGTAAGTCACGTCTTATTTCGCACGCCGACAAGAATTTTCCAAAAATTCGTAGTCCAGCAGCATTTTAACATAACACTCCGACTTGTACAAAAACTAACTCCTTCGCTACTACAGGCATAACGGCCTTTATCGAAGATTATCCTTGACGGCGGGGCGGCCAATCTGGTATAAGTATATTATTGGAATCTGTTGATGTTGAGTCTTCGAAGCAAGAGAAATTTCTATGGCTTATCTCAGGATCCGGATTCTTGAACGAGTGGTGGTATTCAATGTTGTGATGAATGGAGGTAGTGGCAAGTCGTTGATAAATATCTTGAACCAAAGAAAAACCAACAGTGTGGTAAATGTAAGAATCATTGTTCACTATTCATTTGAAGGAGGATCGTTATGTCCAGAACACTAATTTGCCTGGTCTCTTTTGTTGTGGCTTTCGGATTGTGCGGATCGATCGCCTCCGGCCAGGAAAACCAAATCGTAAACGGCGAGTTTGACGATGGTCTCAATCTATGGGGATCATACGGGTCTGCCGGTTTCACTATGGAGGTTGTCCAAAGTGGCGCCCTATCTGGGAATAATGCGGTATTGATAGATATTACCGATGCTTCCGCAACTTCTTCCATAGGGATTTACCATGACGTATTTCAGCTTGTGCAGGGCCAAACATATCCTTTCGGCTTTATAGCGAAGTCTGATCAGGAAAGGGAAATGGTCGTATTGATCCAACTCTACAAACCGGAAGGTCCTTCGTGGATCGATATTTTTTTAACACGGATACAGCTAACCACCGATCCGCAGAAGTACTTTTTAGAATACACACATGAAGACGAAGGGACCGCTGAACATCCCGGTTGGTCTGTAACTATGTATTTGATGCTAAAGGGTCAATGGTGGGGCATGGTTGGTGATGATCTGAACACAAAGGTATGGATTGATTGGGTGTACTTTGGTGCTGAGCCTGAAGTCCAGGATCGTAGTCGTGCCGTGAACCCGACTCCGGCTGATGGCGCCATACATGAGGATACATGGGTTAGTCTTAGCTGGATGCCGGGAGATTTTGCTCTTTCGCACGATGTGTATTTGGGCGAAAATTTTGACGACGTCAACGACGGTCTCGGTGATACATTCCGCGGCAATCAACCCATACCGAATTATGTTGCCGGCTTCCCCGGGTATCCCTATCCGGATGGCCTGGTTCCGGGAACGACGTACTATTGGAGAATCGATGAAGTTAACGATGCCGATCCGAACAGTCCGTGGAAGGGTGAGGTCTGGAGTTTTACGGTTCCCCCCAGAATCGCGTATGTTCCCAATCCGCCCGACGGCGATAAGTTCGCAGACCCTGACGTTGTTCTGAGTTGGATGCCCGGTTTCGACGCAAAACTGCACACAGTGCATTTCGGCGACAACTTCAATGATGTCAGCAACGCGGTGGCCGGAATACCTCAATCAACGATGGCCTTTACTCCCGGAACGCTCGAACGTGAGAAAACTTATTATTGGCGGGTCGATGAGTTCGACGGCGCAAACACGCAGACAGGCGATGTCTGGAGCTTTACAGTTGCAAGAGAAGGCGGCGGGCTAAAGGCAGAGTATTTCGACAACAGGGATCTTGCCGGCGAGCCGGTGCTGACACGTGTGGATCCGCAGGTCGACTTTAGCTGGGGCAGCGGTGATGTCCCCGGCGAGAACTCTCCCGATGCCAGTATTCCCGTCGACGAGTTTTCAGCCCGCTGGAGCGGCGAGCTTGAGATAGATATTACGGATGTGTATACGTTTAGTATCGTCGCCAACAATGGTTTCAGGTTGTACTTGGACGGTCAGCCGATCATCGATTACTGGGAGAATCCCACAACGGACAGTCGTCAGAGCGACCCAATCGATTTGGTTGGCGGCACGAGTCACTCGATTCGGATGGAGTACTACGAAGGCGTAGGCACGGCGATTGCCCAGTTGTCCTGGGCCAGTAGTGTTCGGGAGGAACAGTTGATTCCGCAGGCTGCATTGTCGCTGCCCGTAAAGGCCAACGCCCCAAGCCCCGCCAATGGTGCGGCGGATGCGCAAATGACGGCGATTCTCACCTGGAGTTCGGGAGATTCCGCCACTTCGCACGAGATATACTTCGGCACTGATGCTGACGCGGTGAAAAACGCCACGACCGCTTCGCCCGAGTACAAGGCTGCCAGGACGATTGGCTCTGAAAATTACGATCCCGGCAAACTCGCCTGGGACACCACTTACTACTGGCGCGTCGATGAAATCGACGACACCAGCCCCGACGGTCGCTGGACGGGCAATCTCTGGAGCTTTAAGACCAGAAATTTCCTCATCATTGACGACTTCGAGGATTACGACGCCGGCGACAACCAGATATGGTTCTCCTGGCTCGACGGACTTGGTTTCGGCGTAGTCGGCAGTTTGCCGTACTCTCCGGGTAATGGCACCGGCGCAGCCGTAGGCGACGAAATGACCCCTTCTTTCACCGAGGAAAGCATAGTCCACGGTGGCGCCCAGTCAATGCCGATTACGTACGACAACGATAAGCAAGGCTATTCGAAGTATTCGGAGGTAGAACTCACGTTGAGCGTCCCGCGTGACTGGACCGAGAATGACGTCGGAGAATTATCGCTGTGGTTCAGAGGTCGTCCGGGATCGGTCGGCAGCTTCGTCGAAGGCCCGGTCGGCACCTACACGATGACCGGTTCCGGCGGCGATATCTGGGGCAACTCAGATGAGTTCCACTTTGCTTTCAAGACGCTCTCCGGCGCCGGCTCGATTGTCGCAAGAGTCGAAAGTGTGGAGAACACGCACAACTGGGCCAAGGCCGGCGTGATGATTCGCGAGACGCTTGATGCGGACTCCGCGCACGCGATGATGGTAGTGACACCCGCTCAAGGTGTTTCCTTCCAGCGACGCAACGTAACCGGTGACACCAGCGCCGACGATACGACCGGAGGAATATCCGCGCCGTACTGGGTGAAGATAGAGCGCGATTTATCCGGCAACTTAACAGCTTACTCTTCAACGAATGGCTCTGCATGGCAGATGCAGGGAACGCCGGACAATATCTCAATGGGCACGAATGTCTATATTGGCCTGATAGTGGTCAGTACTAATGCCTCTTTAACATGCCAGGCCGTGTTCTCCAATGTCACGACTACCGGCACTGTTGGTCCGCAATGGGCGAACCGGGACATCGGCATAGCCAGCAACGCCGCTGAGCCGCTTTATGTAGCGGTTTCCAATAGCGCCGGCACGGCTGCGGTGGTGGTCCACGATGATCCGGCCGCGGCAACGATAGACACCTGGACGGAATGGATTATCCCCCTGCAGGCCTTTGCCGATCAGGGCATCGTTCTAACCAACGTTGACAGGATCGCGATTGGCCTGGGCACCAGGGGCAATATGACAGTGCCCGGCGGTTCAGGTAAGATTTACATAGACGATATCCGGCTGTACGGACCGAGGGATATTGAAGAATAAATTGACGCTTTAGAACAAGCGTTGGACGGCAGATAATGTTAAATAATTTCGGGGCCTGTACCGATTAACTTGGTATGGGCCCCTTATGTTCTTACGAGCATTACGGTTGACTATTTTTGAGAAAAAGAAATATATAAAATCGATTCGTATTCTCTTGCATCTATGATGCTTTAGCGTTATTATCCTTCGATGATAAAGTATAAGCATGTTTTAGCGCTAAACCCATATTTCGGGGATTCAACCGCAACGATGGGGATGTTTCCTCCAACCGGTCTCGAGTATATCGCCGCGAGCATGAAAGACCTGGTCGGCAAAGTGACGCTACTCGATCTTCGATATGAAAGCGCCTATAGTAAGCCGGAGGTCCTTAGCGAGTTTGTCAGGAGCCAGGTCGATCTATTGTGCATAAGTATTCGATGGGAAGCTCAGTTCGAGAGGGTCTGTGATTTCGTTTCTAAGTTGCCGCCTGAGGTATGCACGGTTGTTGGCGGCTACAAAGCGACGCTTGAAGTGGAGCACCTGTTCGAGCGTTGTCCCAATATCGATATGATCGTACGAGGTGAGGGCGAAGATATTATCCAACAGATCGTCGCCGGGGTTTCATATAAGGATATTCGGGGTCTTTCTTATCGGGAGAATGGCCGAATTATCCACAACGAAATCCATGATTTGCCTGACATCACACGTATCCCATATCCTGACCGGTCCCTGAGAAGGTACGATTATTACTTGATTCAGCACGGTGTTCGACTCAGCAGACGTGCGTTCGATACGATACTGACAACGAGAGGATGTCCGTTCAAATGCAAGTTCTGTACATTCAGTCTTAATCCGCTCGGACAGAAGAGAAGCTACACGGAACGGCCTCTCGAATCGGTTATTGAAGAATTGAAGACAATTAAGGCCGATTTCGTGCTGTTCAGCGATGACAACTTCTTCACCAATCCCAGGCGGAGTGAAGAGCTTTGTGACCTGATTATCGAGAACAAGATCAAGAAGACCTTTGCCGTCCAGGCCAGAATTGATATGGCGAAGTATCCTAAGATTCTCGATAAGGCGGAGAAAGCGGGTTTCAGGCTTTTTCTTATCGGGATCGAATCGCCGCATGACTGGATCCTGAAGCAGCTTGCCAAGGGTATCACCCAGCAGCAGATCAGGGATGCCTTTGCAGTCTTGACGCAGTATGCCTTTTTCTTGCATGGTTACTTCATCTACGGCAACATCGGCGAGACGGAAGAAGAAATGCTCTATATCCCGAAGTTCGCAAAGGAGATCAAGGTCGATTCCATCAGTTTCCAGAAGCTTCGTATTGAGAAGTTCTCGCCCCTGAAGGAAATTGTTGAGAATACGCCGGGCTACCACTATAGTCGTATCGGTGGTCCCGTGTATTCGGACCGTTACGGGAAAAAGGAGTTGAAACAAATCCGGAACCGGATTCGGTCGGAGTTCTATGATTGGCGCCAGATCAACCATATAATAAAAAAATCTCGGCGGATAGGCCTTTTCGATGGGCGTGACCTGGCTGTTGCTTTACCTAATCTACCTCTGCTGATGTACAGGTTGGCCAAACGAAAGATCCGAAGGAAAAAACATGTCCGGATTCCCGGAAAATGAAACCGACGATTCTGTCCCAATCCATCGTTACCTATCGGCAAGTATTAAGATAAGCCGGCTTACACTTGCAATTTTATGATTAACCTGATAATCTGATTAAGCATGAAGGTTTAAGATTGTTGATTAGCGTTCTATATGAAAAATTCCGGCTTGTTATGCTTGCGAAAAACACAGAGAAATGAAGTTTACAAACCTTGACCTAAAGCCCAAAATCCTCTCGGCGCTAAGAGACATGCAATATGTCGAGTTGACGCCCGTGCAGGAAAAAACCTTCCCCCACGTCCTGGCCGGTAGGGACATAATCGCCCGTGCTGAAACCGGTTCGGGAAAAACCGCCGCCTGTGCCGTTCCCATTGTCCAGATGGTCGATCCTTCTATTAAAGCCGTCCAGGCCCTGATCCTTGTTCCTACCAGGGAATTGGCACTGCAGTACGTTGGAGAAATCTCCAACATCGCCAGGCGAACCGACATAGCGCCCTCTGCCGTCTATGGAGGCTTTCCCATCCAGATCCAGACTGCAAAGCTGAATCACGGAGTCGAGATTCTCGTGGCCACCCCGGGAAGGCTCATCGACCTGCTCCGCAACACAAAGCTTAGCCTGTCGAATGTCAGGACCTTCGTCCTCGACGAAGCGGATGAAATGCTCAATATGGGATTTATCACGGACGTCGAATTCATAATCTGCTGCCTCATACACGAGCACCAGACCCTTCTGTTTTCCGCGACCATGCCGAAAGAGATTTCGAAGCTGGCCCAAAAATACTTAAAGGATCCTCTCACTATCAACTTGAGCAAGGAACAGACCGCACCGCAAAATCTCCAGCACCACTTTCTGCAGGTCAACAGCAGGAACCGATTCGAATCTCTGCTCAAATACATGAATAAGGCCCGGCCGAAACAGGCCATCATCTTCTGTAATTCGAGACTCGGTGCTGAAAAACTACACGGCCATTTGAAAAAGAAGCTTTCCTCTACCGAAATCATTCACGGAGGACTCGACCAGTCCAGGCGGACGTCACTTTTCAACCGCTTTCGTAAACTCGAAATCAAAATCATGGTCGCCACGGCCCTCGCCAGCCGCGGACTGGACTTCACCCACGCGACCCATGTTATCAACTACGACTTCCCCGGCGACACCGATGCCTATACCCACCGCACAGGCAGGACTGCAAGAATGGGCAGGAAGGGCATCGCCCTGACTCTGTTCACAAAAAAGGATTTGTTCAGCTTAAAGGCCATAATCGATACCAATCGTATTCAACCTATCTGGCAGGGTGCCGAACCCGACCTCAAACATATATCCCGTTCACGCAAGTCGAGCAGACGACCTTCCCGAAATTACCGCCC
>CBDVBU010000163.1:0-7876 GCA_965372295.1 uncultured Phycisphaerae bacterium | reverse complement strand
TCCAACAGCGCAGGCGCACCTGCGGTAGTGGTCCACGATGATCCGGCCGCAGCAACAATCGACACCTGGACTCAGTGGATCATTCCGCTCCAGGCATTTGCCGATCAGGGCATAAACCTGGCCAATGTTGACAGGATTGCAATTGGCCTGGGCACCAAGGGCAACATGACGATCCCCGGCGGCTCGGGCAAGATGTATTTTGATGACATCCGGTTGAATCGACCGATAGATGTTGCAGAGTAAACGCCGTTTTGAATGGCATTACATCAGAATTTGTATTAGTTCGGGGCTTATACCAAAAGGTATAGGCCCCGGCTTTTATTCGGCAACAATTTGTTTTATCGTCGAATTTTCATTGCCGGATTGTTCCACAATAACGACCGCAGTGCAATTTTTTGAAAAAAAAAATAAAAAAATGTTGAGACGAAAGCCACCCAGGTGCGTCTTATCTAAATAGATGATAAGTCTGCTGTAATGCCGGGAACCGGCGAATATCGGCAAAAACTTCTTGCAAAGACGATTACAAATATGTTAAAGTTATATATAGCCATGTTATTTCGGAAAGGGTGAAATAATGAGAAACTCGATCTTACTGAGTCTTGCTCTGCTGTCGGTTGCAGCGATACAATCAAGGGCGGAAACCCGTTTGGTCCCAGGTGGCTATGCAACCATTCAGCAGGCAATCCAGGACTGTAATGACGGGGATGTGGTCGTTGTCGAACCCGGTACGTATTTTGAGACCATCAATTTTCTCGGCAAGAATATAGTCGTTACCGGCACCGATCCCGACGATCCTGATATTGTTGCGGCTACCGTTATCGATGGTGATGGCGATGGCAGCGCAGTCACCTTCGCAAACGGCGAAACGTCCGAAGCCGTACTGGCTGGTTTTACCATCACCGGCGGATACGGGACGGTGAACTCTATCTTTGGGGAAGAAATCGTTTGGGGAGCCGGCATTTTTGTAGCCGATGCCTCGCCAACTGTCAAAGGCAATCTAATTGTAAATAATCATGGCCCCTTGGAATTTACTAATGAAGGAATGCCTATTACGTTGAGCTACGGAGTTGGAATCAGTTGTATAGAATCTGCTGCGATAATAACCAACAATATAATCAAGAACAACTCCGGCTACGCAGGCGGAGGAATAATGACGTATTCAGAGAGGAATATTAGCCCTACGATTATCAACAATTTGATATATGATAATTCGGCCCTTGTCGGCGGTGCTGCTGTCCTGTTATACACTGGGCGACTGGTTAACAATACCATCGTCGGTAACGATGCGAGCGTGCCCCCGTTCCCCGCCGGAGCCGGCTTCGCTGGTAATATTTATGCCGCATCCGAGCCTGAGTTTGGTCAGTGTGTAATTGTGAACAATATCATTTGTAATGCCAAATCCGGAGGTGGAATGTTTTCAGCCGGTAGCGGCGAAGACTTGATTGCGTTTAATAATGTATGGAACAATACCGGGGGCAACTACGGTATGCAAAATCCTCAGACCGGTGAGCAGATTATTGATGGCGCGGTTGATAGAACCGGAAAAGATGGAAATATCTCCGAGGATCCGCTCTTCGTAAATCCGCAGGGCAATGATTATCATCTGCAAATGGACTCCCCGTGCATAAGCGCCGGCGATCCGAATTTTGTACCCGAACCAGGCCAGACTGACATAGACGGCGAAGATAGGATTTACGCCGTCAGAGTTGATATGGGGGCGGACGAGTATGTCGGGTACGTCAAGCCCGTAGCTTACGCCGGACCCGACCTGCACGTGGCAGGGCTTGAGTTGATTACTCTCGACGGCAGCGGCAGCTTTAACTACGACCCGTGCGATATGCTGATGTACGAGTGGGACCAGCAGTTCGGCCCTGCGGTGGAACTGACCGATCCGACCGGTATGCATCCCACATTCATGCCGGAAGTCGAAGGTGAATATCGATTCGAACTTGTGGTCTGGGACGGCACGCATATGAGCCAGCCCGATGACGTGCTGATTCTTGTCGGCAACAAGGCGCCCGTTGCCGACGCCGGGCTCGACAGAGTCTCACCTATTCCCAGTCAGGTTCGTCTAAACGGTACCGATTCCCACGATCCCGATGCCATTGATAAGCTTACATATACCTGGAAACAATTAGAGGGTCCGCAGATTGATCTTCAGAACTCCGATACCGCCAAACCCTTCTTCGACTGCAACGAGCAGGGATCGTATGCGTTTGAGCTGGTTGTCAGCGATGGTTTTGTTGACAGTGAGCCAAGCGTCGTCCGGGTGACAACCGTTGTCGTGACAATGAACCAGCGGCGTATCGACGCCGGCTTTGTAACTACCGATTATTTTCACTATGCGGATGTCTCCGGCAACAAGGTTGTATATAGTGTCGGGTCGTTCGAAAACTATAGCTGGGACATCAGGAGCAAAGACCTCGAAACAGGCGAAATCGATGAGACGTTTTTTGGCGGCGGACTCGATACTCAGCCGAAAATCGATGGTGATATCGTCGTTTGGGCCGGCGGCCCGAGCACGTCGGATTTCCTCGGGCCGGAGTGCATCAGTATCTTCCTGACGAATACCGCTACGGCAGCGCAGAAGACCTTAAGGCAGCACAGCAACTCGGCATCGTACAGCCATCCGGCGGTCTCCGGCAATAAAGTCGTCTGGCTGGAGCATCTCAATATAAACAAGTACAACGAAAATAACTACCTTAACATGCCGTACAGTATCTGCGGCGCCGACGTTACCGACCTGGGCAATCCCGTCTATTTCACTGTCGCCAAGGATGTCGGCAGGCGAGATCCTTACGCCTACGAGGCATACATGGAAGACTTTGACGATGTCTTGGATATATCCGAGGATATTGTCGTCTGGGAAGCCGAAGGCGACATTTTCGGCGCCGACATATCGAATATCGACGATATCAAGGTCTTTACCATTTGCGGCGATTCCGCCCGCCAGTATGATCCTGCCATTTCCGGCAATCTGGTTGTCTGGGCGGATGAACGGAACGATGGAGGCGACATTTACGGCGCCGACATCTCCGATATGGAAAATGTCCGGGAACTGGCAATTATCAAGTCCTTCGGCAGCCAGCAGCAGCCGGACATTGATGGCTGCCTGATTGCTTATGTCGATGGCGGCAATGCCGGCGGTCAAATCAGAGTCTGCTGCCTGACCAAAGAAAAGGGCGTTATGGATATAGAACTGCTGGATTTCTTCTATGGTGTCGGCCCGGCAATAGACGCCGATACTATCGTCTGGCAAACCAGCACTTTCGGTCAGATCGATGCAATCTCGCTGGAGTTTGGATATGCGACTGAGAGTGGCCCGGTTGAGAACCTGAC
This sequence comes from uncultured Phycisphaerae bacterium, assembly GCA_965372295.1. GTDB lineage: Bacteria > Planctomycetota > Phycisphaerae > Sedimentisphaerales > Anaerobacaceae > JAFGPJ01. The sequence goes on along the minus strand of CBDVBU010000163.1, from coordinate 4,537 downwards.
GACCGGTGAACACTACGATTACATCCAGCATGCAATTGTCAGAGGCCAGGCCGGCGACAAAATAGTAGTCGCAGAGGGAACCTATCACGAAGACATCAATTTCATCGGCAGAAATCTGACTCTCAGCTCAACAGACCCCGACAATCCCGACGTCGTAGCGGCCACGATTATAGATGGCGGCGGCAGGGCAGTAACATTTGCCAACGGCGAAGATGCAGGCTGCGTCTTGAGCGGCTTTACAATCACCGGCGGCAGCAGGGGTATCTACGGCACAAATAATGTATTTCCTACAATTGATAAATGCACGATTACGGGAAATACCGGTGCCGGCATCGAATTGTACAGCGGCGGCAATCCGACACTTACCAACTGCACCATTATCGCTAACGGCGGTTCCGGCATCGAAATGCGCCCGCTCAGGGCCGGTCGGTTCACATATTATAACAGCCCCAAAATGAGCAATTGCATCATCGCCGCAAACGACGGGTTCGGCCTCCTCCGAGGCATTCCTACGGTAACGAACTGCACGATTGCCGGGAACCGCCGGAGCGGCATTCAGGATTCCATGCTGACGGTTACAAACTCCATCGTTTATTTCAACGGCAACCGCGCCGGTCAGATAGCCAACAGTACCGGCACGGTAACATACAGCGACATTCAGGGCTTCTTCCAGGGCGCCGGCAATATAGACGCCGATCCGCTCTTTGCAGACTCAGCTAACGGCGATTATCATCTCAAATCGCAAGCGGGCAGGTGGCATCCCGGCAGCGAAACATGGATTTCGGATAACCTGACCAGTGATTGTATCGATGCCGGCGATCCGGGCAGTGCAATAGGATTGGAGCCAAGCCCGAACGGCTCAGTTATAAACATGGGCGCCTACGGCGGAACAGCCCAGGCCAGTAAGTCGCCGTAAGAAGTCTGTCAGCGCTTATGACCGGATACGGACGCCTTTCTGAGTGGGCATGTAGGGTGCGATGAATCGCACCATTTGCTGCTAACATAGTAAACAAAAGTAATAGCCTATTCGTTGTTTGCGCCAGGTCTCTGGGATCTTATCCAAAGATCACAGACCGTTTCGATATCTGGAATACTCCTTGATTCAATTTCATCTTTCCATTTCTCGCCATACTTTGGATCATCACTATCTGGTCTTCTCGATTCATCTTCTATTTCATCTACCTTTAATCTTACCGGCATTTTGCTCGCCTGGCCTACAGCCAGAAGATGGCCTCGTGGTAATGCCGGAAGGATGTCAACCATTTCACTCATTGATTCCGGCAAGAGCCCAATAATATAATTTTGGTCAACAGTGTTTGCTAATCTCATACATAAGAAACTATTGCATTGACTTAACAAAGTTTCACTTAACTCACTCGGTCGTTGACTTACTGCAACTACACCAATTCCAAACTTGCGACCTTCCTTCGCGATTCTTTCAACCACGCCTCTTGCATCCCCATAAGCTCCTCTGCCTGCACGAGCAATATAATTATGGGCCTCCTCATAAACAACAAGACTTGGAACATATGTTCTTCTTTCTGATAAGAAATGTACCTGAAAAAGGATTGTCGATAAGGTTGCGACAACAGAACCAACAGTCTCCGACGGCAAATAGCTCAGGTCAAATACTGTTATGGGTTGGGGTGAATCTTTTATGAATCCTGTTACCTTTCTCACCAGTTCCTCCAGAGCACCTTTTTCCGGGTCCTTGTATTGGAACATAAAAGCATATCGTGGGTCTCTAAATCGCGATTCTACTCTCAAGACAAGGCGATCTAATTCTCCATACAGCGGTGTTTTTCCAACCTCTTTTCCATAAGGTATGTATGGCTTATATTGTATTCTTTCACCAAGTTCATCATGTTCTTCTCCCTCTGCGTATGCAGGCTTATTTGTTTTCTTATCCAAGGTCTTGCTATTTACATTATTCAAATAGTTTATAAGATGTTTGAAGCTAAATGGAATAGGTGAATCTAGATCTATGTTTTCAGCTAAAGTAGCGTCCTTTAGAATGGCTGTGCAATATCTTTGTTTGAGTCTAAACAAGCCCTCTCTGAAAACCCACCTTTGGTTATGGATGTTGAACTGGTTACTCAAGTCTGCACACAAACCAAACAAATGTTCGAAAGAATGTAACCACGCTGGTAGTTCCAATTGGTCTGCTCTGACATATTTAGACTTTTCAAAACAGTTCCTATATTCCCCGTGAAGATCGAATATAATTATATTGGCTCCCGGATACTGCACAGTTATTTCCTGAAGCAATTTAGCGACAGTATATGACTTGCCACAACCTGTCGTTCCAACAATTGCTGTATGTTTACCGAACAATTCATCAATATCCAGGTGAACTTGAATATCAGAATCAACGAAGCTCCCAATGGTAATTGTGCTCTTATCCTTTGGGGGTTTAAGTGCTATTTCCAAATCGTTTTCTGTTGTAAGAGTGACAATATCCCCAACGATTGGCAGTCGGGTAACACCAACCTCGAAGTTTTGGCCGCTGATGGTACCTACCAATATTCCACTGACTATTGTTCTGTCGATCAATTCTTCTTGCTTCGGAAGATATGGAAAATGCCCCTTTGGCAAGCCAAGCTCAGCTTCCTTCAATTGAGTAGGCCCTAAATCTCCGTTGGCTCCGCTCCATTGGGTCTTATAGACCATAGTAACCAAGACTAAATGCCTATCATGCCCCCTTCCTACCGTAAGATACGATCCAGGCTGTCCTATAGAGTATGTTTTCCCCGAGTGCCGAAGATGAAGGTCGCTAATATTCTTATCCACTTGAATATTAATATGAGGGCCCTTAACAAGTAATATTTCTCCAATACGGCGACTCATCGTTTATTTCTCCTTAGTTCCAGGTTCTTCTATTGCTTCCTGTCTTTCCATTTCATACAGCAGTTTCACAAAATCCTTGAATCCCAATTTGATAACCTGTTTTATTGTCTTGAACTCACCAAATTTGCTCTTGACGTTCTTGTTCGTAAGTTCTGGGTCAACTATATATAGGTGGGCGTTGTCACGCCTAAGGAACGACCTAATTGCCGAGTTTATGTGCCTATCCGGAAAGCTTGTTCCAATTGCCAACAACAGTTGTGCTTCTTGCAGAATGCCACGAAAAGACTCAAAAAGATCCATGTAGGGGAACGTATAAGTCTGTGAGTACTTGCTTGGCGTAGGAAAGATCATGATTTTGGATCTATCTTCCGAAATATCTTCTGCGATTGCCCCAGCTTTAAACAACGCTTTACACATTTCTTTGGATGTAATCTTACAAATAGTAGACTCATCGCTGAAAACATTTGATTTGTCTGGTTTTTTTTGAAATGAATTCGTAAAAGTCCAGTCAATTGACCCGTGTATTTTCCAAAGGTAAACAGATATCTTATTGGCGGTACGGTTTTTTTCTACGGTGAAGTTCTCAATCGAATAAGTTGGAATTAAACCATGTGAAAAACCATCGACGAGATAGAACTTTTGGGACGTTCCTTCCTCCCTGTGTCGTGAAAGGGACACGAGAGCTGCTTCAACACATAAGTCATTATTCGTGGTGAATATATAGATTGATTGAACGAATTCTGAAATGACCTCAATGAATTCAGCTAAATACTCTATATTTCCATCACCATGCCCGCTTCTTTTACATGCATCCAGTTGATAAGAATCGATAATGAATCGTAAGAGTTGTTCCTCTGCCAACGCTACATCTTGTCTGCTTATTTCCAAGTCTCCAATTTTGGTTGCAACTTGAGGAAAATCCTTGCTTCCTCCTATGGCTTGCTTGATTTGATCCAGTCGTGTTAGCAAATCTTCGACATTCCATGACGGATGTTGATTTTCCGCTTCTCTGTTATCTGTATCTCCGTTAGGTTTTTCCCCGCATATACCTAACAACACCCTGACAACGTTCCTGTCAAAGCAATCGGAATCATCTTTCGTGAGTTCATCCATAAGCATATTGGCCATTTCATGCATTGTAGGTATTCCGTAATCATAGCTGGCCCCGGCCCCTAAGAATATTGCGAGTTTCCCACTCTTGATCGTCCTCAAATCTTCATATAACTCTTTGGCTTGACTATCCATTCGTATGGCTCCCATACTCAACAGAAAGAATTAAAGGTTTCCATTACAATTTCTTCAAGTAACCCATCTGCCGACTGAAAAACTCGCGTCTTTACTTCCGCCTTTTGTTGCTTGTTAATGAATAATCTAAACTATTTCGTCGGTTTTTCAAGACAAATAAGGATAAAAAGAGCACAAAAAGGCCGAAAACTAACGACTATTCATTATGAAAGGCGTTTGTCGATGACTAAATGTTGATAACAAAATTGAAATAAAGCAAATATTTTTCAAAAAAAGTGGAAAAAGTGGAAAAAAGAGCAAAAAAGTAAGTTCTTTTACCAAGAAGGGCACGAAGGAACTTGGCGCGGCCTCGGGCTTCGCCCTTTGGCCGCAACCAAACGATTAAAGATAGGCTCTTGCGGATCCGGCGAATTGTTTTTCGCCTTCGCCTTTCTTTTCGCCGCCT
>CBDVBU010000162.1:0-7919 GCA_965372295.1 uncultured Phycisphaerae bacterium | reverse complement strand
CCTTTTGCTCAAACCCCTGAAAAGGGGTTTTTGCAACATTGTTTGAGGCGTGAGCTCTGAGGCATGCGGCGTTCTTGGGAACCGGCCGGGTGGGTCTCAAGATTGACTTCAACTTCTTCAATTTTGCGCAGACATTTCGCGGTTTCAAGAAACTGAATCTCAACAACGGTTTCTCAGATCCAACGCTCATAAGAGAGACAATAGCCTATGAACTGTTTGAACAGATGGATATTCCAACGCCGCGGACTGCATTTGCAGATGTATGGGTAAACGACACTCATCTGGGATTATATACCATGGTTGAACAGGTCGATAAGACATTTCTTCGCAGGCACTTCGCGAATCCCGATGGGAATCTTTACAAGCCCGAGGAAAGGCCCGCCGCCTTGGATTGGACAAAAGATGATCTGAACGAGCAAGCGACCCAGATGTCACAGCCTCCCGACGGTCAGAAGAAGGACAATCTTGACATAAAGATAGGAGGTTCCAGTCTTGGTGACCTGTTTGCAGTCTTTGAGCGTGAAGTTACCTCTACAAGCCCTACAAGTAAGATCTTGCCCGATGAGACTGCGAGTTCGTTGCCCAGACAGCCTGGAAGACCATTTCCCGGGCGACCAGAAGGCCCGTTCCCTGGAGAACCAAACAGACCGTTTACCGAAGGGCCGGGCATGCGATTTCCTGGTGGACCTGGAAGGCCCTTCCGGCCGAGTCCACCTGCTGGACGAAACGGAGGCTTTCTTGGGATAATGGGACTTAAAACGAACGAGAATTACCCCGATCACAGCGCATTACTTCACCTCCTTGAAGTCCTGAACAAATGCCCGGATGACTCGTTTACATCCGAGATCGAGAAGGTGCTGGATGTCGATGGAGTTCTCCGGTTCCTGGCAGTCTCGGCACTTATCGTCCATCTGGACAACTATATCGGGTCTGGACACAACTACTATCTCTACGAGGCTAATGGAAAATTCTCCCTAATTCCCTGGGATCTAAACATGGCTTTTGGGACATTCAACGAAGGGCTTGACCGCGAAGGTCTTGTAAATTTCTATATTGATGAGCCAACCATCGGACCTATCGCGGGCCGGCCTCTGGTCGCGCGGCTTCTGGGCCACAAATCCTATCTGGAGACATATCATCAATACATAGAGCAATTGCTGAACAGTGGTTTCGCCGAAGGTGTGATTGAGTCACGTATCGATGAAGTTGTCAAAATGATTAGGCCTTTCGTTGAATCTGATGACCTTAAGTTCTACTCAACCGAGGACTTTGAAAGAAGCATGGATGAGGATTCTCCGGTAGGACAGGGTCGCCATCGTGGGCCGATGATGGGGCCGCCAAGAGGAGGACCAAAGTCGCTGGGTTTGAAATCTTTCATCAAAGACCGTAGATTGTCGGTAAGACAGCAGTTGGGCGGAAATCTGGCCAGTCGAGGCGATGGCAGAGGAAACCGGGGTGACACCGATATACTTGATAGATTCAGAGATATAATTGATAGATTCAGACGGGAGCGGAGAGAATCAAGATGATATCTGAAGTAAGGTCAAAGACTGAAAGAACAGAATCTAACCAGGTTCAGATTTGGGAGCGGTTTGAGAGGAAATTCTTCATCCCTCCATCAAAGATAGCTTTTGCCCGCGGTCTGTTGCGTCAGATATGCCTGCGTGACCGAGATTATCCTGAGGGCAGAGTAAATAGTCTGTATTTTGACACGCCCGATCTGGACCAATTTCAAAAATCAGACAACGGCGACTATGAAAGGAAGAAGTTTCGTATTCGGTGGTATGGTAATTCCCGAAACGGCAATGGCATGATCCCCGTCTATTTGGAATTGAAGTCAAAGCGGGGTTTTGCGAGCAGAAAACAGCGTAGGAAAATCTTCGCACCGACACAGCATCTCGATACGATTCGACTCGGTAAAGGGATAGTAAAAAGAAACTTAATAATCCGGATTTTGTCTGAATTCGGATATTTCCCTGAAGAGCCTTTGCTACCTGTCATTCTGATATCCTACGAGCGCTTGCGGTTCAGTGAAATCTTGACGGGAGCCAGAGTGTCCCTTGATCGCAAGATACGTTCGTCCCTCGTAGCTCCGGGTCTTGGGCACAGCGAGGGAAACCTGATGCTGGAAGGCGCGGTCATAGAGATTAAGGGGCTTTCAACGCAAATACCCGTGTCACTCCGGTCTATCAGCGTTCTTGGCACCGACTGGACCCGCTTCTCAAAGTATGCAAGCTGTGTTGAATCGCAATTGTCAACCCCCGGCTCGACAGGTCGTTTCTGGCCTGCGGGTAGAATAGAACTAATTTGAACAAGGAGAATTCTATGATGTTAGCCGAAAGTCTTCTAAGATACTCTGCCAATTTCAATCTTGTCGAAGCAATGACGGCAATCGGATTTTCATTAATCGCGTCTATTGCGGTGTATCTTATGTACCATCTGTTCTATGGCTCTCAGAATATCGGGGCGGGGGTCGATCGAGCTTTTATAATTGGAGGGCCGGCGATAACCGCGCTTTTTCTTGGGATTCAGAGTTCCATCCCGCTGTCTTTGGGGCTGTTGGGCGCCTTATCCTTTGTTCGTTTCAGAACCCCGGTCAAGGACCCCGCAGAGATAGGATTTCTCCTCTTGTTAATTGCAACTTCAATAGGCGCAGCAACTCGCAACTACGTTATTACAATCATCCTCTTTCTTGTCGTATTTCTACCCTTGTGTATTCAATGGCTTATCCGAAATCGTTTCTCATTTCGTGTTCGGACGAATCTCATGATTTCTGTTGACAAGACCGCTTTTCGGGATATTGAACGAAAGTTGACTCAGTTTCTTCAGGATCGCCTTGACAATCTCACACTGAAGACTATGTCTGTTCTGGATGATCGAGTTTCAATTCACTATCAACATCAGACAATGTCAGCCTCCGACAAGATGAAGTTTGTTGCAGAATTAAATATGCTTGCTGAGCCGGGAAAGATAGAATTTGTTGCTGGATGATGAAACGGCGGCAGAGCCGGTCTAAAACCGATTCCGTTTGGGATTGAAAGTACACAACAGGACAACAGAGATAGAAATCGAAATTCGAAGATTTCTGTTGACTTTGCGGGCAGTGGCGGGTAAACTAATATATATGTGAGATATTAACATATTGAAGCAGCGAGAAGTACGACAACAACGGTTCGAATACTCTTGGCCGGATTGGCATTAAAGGGCCGGAAAATGAGCGCGAGATCGAATATATACAGGTGGACGATAATTTTGTTGCTGCCGGTTATTACGTGCAACGTGGTGTTTGCAGGCAAAACCTTATACGTCGATGACGACGCTGCGGGCGCAAATGACGGCTCATCCTGGGCGGATGCTTACAAATACCTGCAGGATGCGCTTGCTGACGCTGAATCCTCGGATAAACCGGTAGAGATTCGAGTGGCACAGGGCATATACAGGCCCGACAGGAATACAGCAGAGCCGAACGGTACCGGCGACAGGACGGCGACTTTTCAGCTCATAAACGGCGTTACTCTCAAAGGCGGCTACGCCGGTCACGGCGAGACGCACCCCAATGCGCGGGATGTCGAGAGATATGAGACTGTCCTGAGCGGCGACCTCAAGGGAGATGACATCGATGTCAATGATCCCAGCAACCTGCTGCATGAGCCAACAAGAGCGGAAAATAGCTATGGTATTGTGAGAAGTCGTCCGGCTATAGATACTACTGCCGTGCTCGATGGCTTCATTGTTAGGGATGGCAATTTCAATTATGCTTTGTCAGGCGGGCGGACCGGCCCAAGCCCCGGCTCCGGGATGAAGAACTACGGGAGCCCTGTGGTCATCAAGTGTACATTTGCCCACAACTCAACAATTGGTGGTGGCGTAGTCTACAATTTGTATGAGCGCCATCCAAGATTTGTCAGTTGTGTGTTTATCTGCAATGATTCTCTGGGAATGTTCAATGATAGAATGAGCAATCCCACCCTGCTCGACTGCACATTTGTGCGAAATATGAGAGGGGCAATTGAAAACTACGAGAGCAGGCCAATAGTAGAGGGCTGTAAGTTCACCGAGAACTCCGGCGTTCACGGCGGGGCCATATATAGTTACCGTAGTAATCCCATATTTGAGGATTGCCTATTCATCAGAAATAAGGCAAGCACCTCTGCTGCCTTGGGCCGAGGTGGTAATGGTGGGGCAATGTTCTACACCGGCGGTGCTCCGCTTCTCACCAACTGTTCATTCATATTAAACGAAGCAGAGCAAGAAGGCGGCGCCATCTACAGCATTGCTTCTAACGTAACATTGAATAACTGCACCTTTATGGCAAACTCGGCAGCACAGGGTTGTGCTATAGTATTCGATGCGGCACCGTATCCGAGCAGAATAGTCAATAGCATACTCTGGGACAGTGGTGATGAGATACGCAACAATGACGGTTCCTCAATAACGATCAGCTTCAGCGATGTGCAAGGCGGACAAGCGGAAGTCTATGATCCGCGTAATGGATTGGTCTGGGGCGAGGGAAATATCGATACAGACCCGCTGTTCGCTGACCCAGACAGCGGCGATTACCATTTGAAATCCCAGGCCGGTAGATTCGATCCGAGCAGTCAAAGCTGGATTCAGGATGATGTGACCAGTCCCTGTATTGACGCTGGCGATCCGAATTCACCAATCGGCGACGAGCCGTTTCCTAACGGCGGTGTTATTAATATGGGGGCATACGGCGGGACATCGGAGGCGAGCAAATCCTATTTTGGCGGGCCGGTCTGCGAAACAATTATTACGGGAGATATAAACGGCGACTGCAAAGTTGATTTATCTGATTTTGTTTTAATGGCTAACCACTGGCTGGAGGAAGGATAACCGTGGCCATAGCCAAAGGCCGAATCGAACACGAGATGGCTTGGATTTGCTCGTAATAACTTCAGTTGCTTAGTCGGGGATGATTAGTTTTGTTCCGGGTTTGATTTTGTTCGCATCAGTGATTGTCTTCCGGTTGGAGTCGAGAATTCTTTGCCATTTGCCTGCAGAACCGTAGTATAAAATGGAAATCCTGGATAGCGTTTCGCCCTCACGCACAATGTGGAATCTCTGGGGTTTTATCTTCTCGGTTTGCTCGTACTGTGTTGAATCCGGCAACTCCGGTTGTGGAATGATTGCCGGGGATTGATTATCGGCTATGTTTGCTTCGTTTGCCGGGAAGTCATTTGGTATGGCGAAAATCTCCTGCGAAGGAACAGCATTATAATTATGTGACATTCTTGCTATCGGACTGAGACTCGGGCGAGTAGCCAGCCAGAGTACAGCGGATGCTGCCAGCACCAGGCCCAAAACCAATCCTATTTTCAAATCCTTTTGCATCTGAAAAAAAGGATAGCGTATAGATTATGAATTCCTGTTTTTACGGGAACGGCAATGCTAAACGCTATTTGCTATGATTTCTGCTTTCCTTTTTTACTTTTTGTTTTTGTGCCGAGCAACAATATCGGTGCTGCTATCGCAATAGACGAATAGGTGCCTACGATGATGCCGAAACCGATTGCAAACGTAAAGCCTCTTAACCCGGGACCGCCGAAGATGTACATTATCAGCACAACTATGAATGTCGTGAAAGATGTTAGAATCGTTCTGGAAATAGTCTGGTTAATACTGTTGGTGATAATCTGCGGATTGAGCTGACGGGCCTTGCCGCGATTTTCCCTGATACGGTCGAAAACGACAATTGTATCGTTAAGTGAGTATCCGATTAGCGTAAGGAAAGCGGCTATCATTGCAAGATTGATTTTGAAGTCGCCGATTAAGAGAAATTCCCCTATCGATGTAGCTGCAATATACGTGCAGATGGCAACCGCTCCAAGTGTGATACATACATCGTGTACGAGTGCTGCAATGGCGGCGATGCCGTAGCGGACATTTCCGAATCGAATCCAGATATAAGTAACAATCGCAAATAACGACAGGATAATGGCAATCAATGCCCGTTGTTTTTGTTCGGCGCCTACCGAAGGATCGAATTGTCTTACGCGCGGCAGTGAGGTTTCAAGCCTGGTTGCCCCCAGGACTTTGACCCTTTCATTTTCGACGAACCGTGTTCGTTCTTCCTCGGAAAGTTCACGAAAACCTGCTTCGGGATCGGCGCTTACATAAACAAAGGATTTGACGGGCTGATTCGGATCGGCCAGGACATTCAGACTTGAATCAAGGATTTCGTAAGGATATCGTGTGAGGTTTTGCATGTCCGGCTTAAACAGCAAATCCTTGAATCTTTGGATGATTTCCCCGGCAGTGGCAGATCTTTGGATTTCACACTCGATCTTGATCCCGCCCAGAAAATCAATAAGTTCGGGATAAGAATCTATCAGATCTTCGGATATCTTTTGCTCGGAGATGATTTTGGGTTGAAGATTTTGCTGTATTTCCAGTTGGTCTGCGAAAGCAGTCAGTATCGCATTATTGACAATTTCATCGACCTGGGGTTCTGAAATGTCGGCATCGGGAAAAGCTATTGTCAGCACATCTTTGACCAGAGACTGGTTCATCTGGCTTGTTGATATTGTGAATGCCGCGGCGTTGTTCGTATCCTGTGTCACGATCAGGTTGCTGAAACTGCTGGCAAACTGCGCCTGAGCGTTTTCTATTGCGGTGGTCAGCTCGTTGACTGAGTGCTGCCCCGCCTGCGAGAAAGTTACTGTGACAGCTATTTTGTTTGTTTCTGTTGTGCTGATTTCATACTGTTTGCCTGACTTTCCAATACTGTAAATGCTTGCCGTTACAAGGCCGGGATTGTTCAAATCAGTCCCGATTTTCCGAATTCTTTCTTCGACTTCCTGCCGTTCTAGGGCTTCTTTGAGATTGATCTGTATGTTAGTTCCGCCGGTAAATTCAATGTCGTATTTATTGTTCTCTAAGTTGTTTCTTGTAAAGAAGACAAGTAATCCTCCGACTATAAGCAAACTCGATACGCCGAAGAAGATTGGCCTGTAGCGCATCCAGTTTACGTTCGGATTGTGGATTATACGGAGCATAAATAAATGATCTTTGATAATTCGCTTCGACAAGAGAAAATCAAAAATCAATCGAGTTACGAACAAAGCGGTAAACATACTGGATGCGATACCGAGCATAAGCACAATCGCAAAGCCCCTGATTTCTTCCGAAGCGCGCCAGTAGAGAATCGCAGCGGTGATAAACGTGGTCAGGTTTGCGTCAAAAATGGTTCTGAAGGCTCGCTGGTAGCCGTTTGTGATGGCGATCCTCAACGATGCGCCTCGCAGTTGCTCTTCGCGGATCCTTTCGAATACGAGTACGTTGGCGTCAACACTCATACCGATCGTAAGTATGATGCCGGCGATGCCGGGCAGCGTGAAAGTTGCTCGCACACCTGCCATTATTGCCAGGACAAAGAGCATATTCAAAAGCAACGCCACGTCTGCGATCGAGCCGGCTAAGCAAAAATAAATCGCCATACACACAATGACTGCTACAAGGCCGATCAAACCTGCTTTTATGCCCTGATCACGATTGTCGGCGCCGATGGACGGGCCTATCGTATTAACGGAAATGGGTTGTTCTATAAGTCTTGCAGGCAAAGAACCGGCGTTTAGTTTGTTAACCATGTCTTCAACTGCTATTTGAGTGTAAGTGCCTGTTATTTGGCCTTGCCTGCGAATTTTGCTTTCGATAGTCGGTGCCGATATTGCGATTTCGTCAAGCAGGATACATAACGGCCGATCGAGGTTCTTTCCGGTCACTTTAAAGAATTTATTTCCACCTCTGTCATCCAGCAGAAAACCAATCGCCCTTCGCCCCATATTATCGGTTGTCGGATAGGATCTTTCCAGTTTCCACTCTTTTTTACCGGGGCTATGCAGCATCGATTCATCCGTCTTGTTGCTGGCAAGGACATAGTATTTGTCGCCAAATGCCTC